>JAHEEB010000237.1 GCA_024640925.1 Bacteroidota bacterium
CAATGAAAGGATGCACCATAATACCAATTACTACCTGATGAATAATCATAGCGACGTCCAATTGTAGTAATATTAAAACCAATACCAGATAACATCAAAGGATTTGATTCAACATCTTTGCCAAAAAAATCAGCTAATATTTTCCACTCTTCGAAAGAGAATACATGCCAGCCAGCAGGCGCTATATTGCGATTATCTATAACGGCGTACCAATTATACAAGGCCCCCATGTCCTTGTTTGTTTCTATATCGTTTTCATACCAGCAATATGCACCAGTAGTAGCTTTATGCCAATCTGAATTCTCTTTCAGATTAGGTATTGGACTACCATCGCGATAGTGAGTAGTTTTCAGGTTTTCTGCCATCCATATCTGATTGCCAATTTTAACAGTTTGATAAATATTTCCATCAAAATCTTTCAAAATTTCATTTTTCACAGTTCCTTCATATTCAATCAATAGAGGAACACTTGTGGGAGTATTGACATACTTTTTCAAACTGTCAAGCGGAAATGTTATAAAATAATCATAAAACCCTGATTTTGTAATTTTAAAGTAATAATAATTTGAATATCCATCAGGGATAACAACTAGATTGTTGGCCTTAGCTTCGATATTGTAAACTTTGAAATTTTTGCCATAAAAAACAGTTAGTTGAGCAGAAAGAAACTCTGATGTATTTTTATCCAGTATGGCAACAGGAAGCTTCAAAACATTAATGTCCATTATTTGGAACCAAGCCAATCCAAAATCGTAACATGTTGTTCCTTCAGTACTGATTACCTCAAGAGATACCAGGGTTGATTGATCTTTTAATACCTCAAAGGAAATTGGCAATGGTTGAGTTACTTCGCCTGCAAGAACAGATCCGGAAGCTGGTATGGTGAAAATTATATTACCTGTTGAATCGGCCATAAGAAACTCGGTTAACTGGTAAGAGCCTGGGATCAATAAAAGTTTCTGACTGTAAAATAATCCGTTAAGATAACAGATATTGATTTTTTTCGAGGAATACCTGGTAGAATTACCGTTTGCTTCTTTAATTGTGATGACAATGCATTTTACCTCGTTCAAATCAAAAGTTGATGTGCTTTTTAGGGTTGACTTTATTCCGGATACATTAATACTAAAATTTACCTCAACTTCTTCCGAAGATTCAATGTCTTCTTTCTGACAACCATAAAACAATTGACCAAGAAGAAAAGACAGACATAAGATTGCAAGATTTATTTTTGTTTTCATAAATTCAGATTTAGATAAATAATTAGTTAATCTTTGACACAACGAACTGAATAATTTGTGAACCCGTCCATCTCAGTTATTCTCACTGAGGTTAAATTATAGCTCATTGAGACAAAATATGGTGCTCCATCAATATAATCTGTTGATGTCCACCATCGACCAAATTCGCCGACATCCCTGAGAATATCACCGGGGTATGAACGAAATCCACCCGGAAGAGCTGTGAAACCAGTCTCATTTGTTGCACCCAGATTTGGACTTTTCCAATGAGTTGTACCGGCTTCTTTTAGTTTTCCTCCTGCAACATCCGGACCGCCTAAATAATTGATTAATGTATTCCAATCATCATAAGTTGCCACATGCCATCCTTTGGGGGCAAGCTTTCCATTCATCACAGAATATCCCAGATAAAGGCGACCATATACTGTAGTATGTATGGTATCATATTGAGGTAAACTTTCATCGTTTACATATGTACCATCATTAAAGTGGGTTGTTTTCAGATTTTCTGTCATCCATATTTGATTCCCTATTTTTACTGTATGGTAAATATTGCCATCAATATCTGTAACAAGTTCCCCATCATATCTTTCCAGTTCAATTAAAAGTGGATTGCCGGAAGAGCAAGCAGCCAATATTTTTAAACTATCCAGAGACACATGCCCCAGAAAGTAACCATATCCTTCCTTAGAAATTTCTATGTTGTAATTTGAATATTTGTCAGGAATGCTTATGAGGTTATCTGCATTTGGTTGAATAGTGAATGTTCTTGTGCAGGAATCATTATAAACTTTCAGCTCTGCTGAAAGAAATTGTGATGAATGCTTGTCCACAACAGCAACATGCACTTTTATTATGTTAATCTCTTTTAATGGAAACCATACCAGACCAAAATCGCTACATGAACTTCCTTCGGTGCTTGTAACCTCAAGCTGTATTATTGTTGGATTGTTTTTTAGAACACTAAATAAGATAGGCAGAGGTTGGGTTATAGCATCAGCAAGAGCAGATCCGGTTAAAGGTACGGCAAATATTATGCTCCCTGTTGAATCGGCAATTAGAAATTCGGTTAACTTATATGAACCAGGCGGCAATAGAATTTTTTGACTGTAATAAGAACCATTGAGCTTGTAAATACTAATCTCGGTTGAGTTGTATTTAGTTGAACTTTCGTCAGATTTTTTAATCGTAATTACTATATGATTAGCCTGACCGAGATCGAAATCAGAAGCGCTTTTTAAAGCTAAGTTTTCATTTGAATTTGATACTCCAATTCCAAAGCCTACTTCATATTCCTCTTCCGTATCTTCTTTCTGACAACTATAAAACAATTGACCTATAAGAAAAGAAAGACATATGATTACAAGATTTATTTTTGTTTTCATAAATTCAGATTTAGATAAATAATTAGGTTAATCCTTAATGCAACGAACTGAAAAATCAGTAAAACCGTCCGTTTTTTTTATCCATGCAGAGGTAAAATCGTGACCCATTAATACATAATATGGCGTTCCTTCTATATATTCTGTTGATGTCCACCAAAAGCTCAGCTCGCCGACATCTTTGAGAATAGCATCGGGATATCCACGATACCCGCCCGGAAGACCTGTGAAACCAGTCTCATTAGTTGCTCCCAAATTCGGACTTTTCCAATGAGTTGTACCGGCTTCTTTTAGTTTTCCTCCTGCAACATCCGTACCGCCTAAATAATTGATTAATGTATTCCAATCATCATAAGTTGCCACATGCCATCCTTTGGGGGCAAGCTTTCCATTCATCACAGAATATCCCAGATAAAGACGACCATAAACCGTAGTATGCATGGTATCATAGTATTGTAAACCTTCATCGTTTACATATGTACCATCATTAAAGTGGGTTGTTTTCAGATTTTCTGTCATCCATATTTGATTCCCTATTTTTACTGTATGGTAAATATTGCCATCAATATCTGTAACAAGTTCCCCATCATATCTTTCCAGTTCAATTAAAAGTGGATTGCCGGAAGAGCAAGCAGCCAATATTTTTAAACTATCCAGAGACACATGCCCCAGAAAGTAACCATATCCTTCCTTAGAAATTTCTATGTTGTAATTTGAATATTTGTCAGGAATGCTTATGAGGTTATCTGCATTTGGTTGAATAGTGAATGTTCTTGTGCAGGAATCATTATAAACTTTCAGCTCTGCTGAAAGAAATTGTGATGAATGCTTGTCCACAACAGCAACATGCACTTTTATTATGTTAATCTCTTTTAATGGAAACCATACCAGACCAAAATCGCTACATGAACTTCCTTCGGTGCTTGTAACCTCAAGCTGTATTATTGTTGGATTGTTTTTTAGAACACTAAATAAGATAGGCAGAGGTTGGGTTATAGCATCAGCAAGAGCAGATCCGGTTAAAGGTACGGCAAATATTATGCTCCCTGTTGAATCGGCAATTAGAAATTCGGTTAACTTATATGAACCAGGCGGCAATAGAATTTTTTGACTGTAATAAGAACCATTGAGCTTGTAAATACTAATCTCGGTTGAGTTGTATTTAGTTGAACTTTCGTCAGATTTTTTAATCGTAATTACTATATGATTAGCCTGACCGAGATCGAAATCAGAAGCGCTTTTTAAAGCTAAGTTTTCATTTGAATTTGATACTCCAATTCCAAAGCCTACTTCATATTCCTCTTCCGTTTCTTCTTTCTGGCAACTATAAAAGAGTTGCCCTAAAAGGAAGAAACAGCAAACAGTGAAAATATTTGTTTTTGTTTTCATTGAGTATTGATTTATAAAATACACGATTTGAAAAGAATGATACACAAATTCAGAAAAGACTTTTTTTAATTTGCATAGGCAACCCCCTTTCCATATTAAAATTGAAAGTTTATACTACTGAATTGAGATTGCACTTCTTCAATGATTGTTTCCTTCTCAATGAACCACCCCGAGCTGGTAAAAACAATCCGATTAATAACAGAAATATGTAAGATTATTCTTTAAAACAATTTACAACAGTATTAACGGCAAGTCAATAAGTATTCCTTTAAGTACTTGATTTAAGAGACAGAAAGCAATAAAATGAAGTTTAAAGAGTGCATGTTGTTGGTATATAATCATACGGTTACAATCTCCTTCCAAATTATTTCATCCATTAGGAAACGATAAATTGGGTGTTGTTGAGGATGGTATACAAAAAAGCAGGGACAAAAGCCCTGCTCTTAATTCAATATTCATTAGAATTATGTGTGTCCTGTCTAAGTATTAATTTTTTACACAACGTACAGAAAATCCGAACTCTTTATCGGTATAGATTCTTACTACATCATCATTGTTGTAACTCATATATCTGCACCATGCTTTTTCTTCCAGTGCTTCTGTTGCAGTCCACCAATATCCTATTTTCCCAATCTGATAGCATGGTGAATCGAAATAGTGAGTGCAATAACCTCCCGGGAGGGCTCTGAAAGAGACTTCATTTGTTGCTCCGGTATTCGGACTCAGCCAATGAGATGTGCCGGCTTCTTTCAGTTTACCTCCTGCAACACCTGTACCTCCTAAATAACTGGTTAATATTGTCCAATCGGCATCAGTGGCTACATGCCAGCCTGTGGGGGCGAGCTTGCCTGAATTAACTGCATTCCACGAATACAGTGCCCCATATCGATATTTATATGCTGTATCGTGGTTATACCAGGTATAGTCCCAATAAAGTTCATCATCAGATATAGCAGTTCCATCGTTATAGAGGGTGGTTTTTAAGTTCTGTGCCAGCCAGGTTTGATTGCCAATTTTAATAGTAGTATAAATATTCCCATCCTTGTCAAAAACAATTTTAATAATAGGAATCGGATCAATTACAATAGCACTTTTCAGCGAATCATTAGTCCCGCAGTTTGTATTAAATTCCTCCATATCTTCTTTTTCGCACCCAATAAAAAATTGTCCTAACAGGAAGAGAAAGCAAACAGTTAAAAGGTTGAATGTTGTTTTCATAGAGTTTAGATTTAGATTAACTGTGCCAATTTACAAAACGATAAAAACCAAATCAATTATATTATTTGAAGCATTGTTTTTTAGGGATAAGATGCAGGATAACAGGGATATGAACTGTGAGTTTTTACTTTTTTTTGAGAAAAAGAATTTCAATTGATTTATCATATACTAAATTCTTCAGTTGAAATTCGTATTCCTGCCAGACTAGACATTCATAACGTTCGTGGTCAGAAAGGCCATCTTCACATGCTGATTTTCCCTGGATTCCATGTACGGAAAGGGATATTTCTTCGGATAATGTATCCTTTGAGACAGTCAGATATGCTGTAGATTTTGTTGGACCTCCAACATAGGGGAGTTTATGAGAAAAATGTGTTAGTATGATGGAAAGTGAATCCTCAAAGTATACTTTTTCGTTAAGCTTTAACTCAATAATTTCATCGTATTTACATTTCTCTTTGTTCATGTTAAGTCCTTTTGAATAATGTTGACAATGAATCACTGTGTTTGAAAAAAGAAAAACAGAAATAAAGATAGTTTTTAGTTGAAAATTCATGATTATTCATAAAATGTTTTCATAAAATGTTTTCATAAAATGTTTTCATAAAATGTTTTCATAAAATGTTTTCATAAAATGTTTTCATAAAATTAGCTATATATCAAAACCTCGTTATCAAATACTTTTCTAGTCTGTCCAACCCTTCCTTTATATTTTCAATAGAATTGGCATAGGATATTCTTATAAACCCTTCTCCTGAAGTTCCAAAGTCAATTCCGGGAGTAATACCAACATGGGCATTTTCCAGTACATCAAAGGCAAACTTATACGAGTCATTCGTAAACTTACGTGCATCGCAAAAAATATAAAAAGCACCCTGAGGTTCGGCTTTTATATCAAAACCCATATTTTTTAACCGATCAAGAGCATATATTCTGCGTTCGTTGTAGGTTTTCTTCATTCGCTCAACATCTGGCTGGCATTTCTGCAGGGCTGCTATTCCAGCTTGTTGTGCCAGCGATGGAGCACAGATAAATAAGTTCTGTTGCAATATCTGTAAAGGACGGATGTATTGTTTGGGCGCAATGAGATATCCCAGTCGTAAACCTGTCATTGCAAAACGTTTCGAAAATCCGTTAATAACAAAAGCATTGTCCGTAAACTCCAGAATACTTTTTGCTCTTCCTTCATATACCAGTCCATGATAGATTTCATCTGAAATAACGGGAATACCTGTTGCAGAGATTTTTTTAAAAACTTCATCGGTAACCAGGGTGCCGGTTGGATTCATGGGAGAGTTTATTAGAATGCCTCTCGTTTTTGAAGTAACAACTTTTCCGATATCTTCAATACTATATTGATATCCATTATCGGCATTTATGGGAACATAGACCGGAAAAGCA
>JAHEEB010000976.1 GCA_024640925.1 Bacteroidota bacterium
ACTTTCAGGAAAGATAGACAGAAAGCAGATTTGTGAATAATTTCAGGTAAATAACGGTGTATTATTGCCGGTTTTTGCCGAAATTCGTCACATTATGTTCTTTTAAACAAAAAACGTGTCCGACCGCATTATCATCTATGCTAAAGATGTAAGCAGGTTAACAGGGAAAAGTTACCGTTCGAGCAGAGAGTTACTGCTAAAAATCAAAAAAAGCAAAGGCAAAAGCAGTACACAATTTGTGAGTATTTTTGATTTTGCTGAATATACCGGTATACCTGAGAACCAGATTAAATCACATCTTACAGATTGATATCAAAAAATATTCAATCCGGCCTTTCCAGAAACTTCCCGAATATAATTTGAAATTAATTATTTATATTTGTTTCAAATTAGTTCTTTCTAAATTGATTTATAATCAATGCTGGTTGCAAACTCTTGTTTGGTGAGCTATTCGGTTACCTTAATTGTTTTTGATTTTGCAAATGCCAGTAAATTAAGATTTTACGTTTTAAAGATATAATCCCTCCGGGATCACAACTTGAGCATCAGCTCAAAACAAAAGCTCGTAAATCTTAACATTTACGGGCTTTTTTATTTTCCTTAGTGCAAAATCGAGACAATTATTCTCAATAGATAGGTGAGTTATTCGGTGAGTGTTTTTTTATGGATTATTTATATTTGATTTGTTATCCTTCCGTGTGACTTTGTTGTTCCTTATTGTTGACATCTATTTGAAAGGAATTGAAATAATCCTATTATCCCTGTCATTATTGCTATTAAGAAACCTATTCTTTCGAGCCATAACCAGAATCCATTCAGACTAAAATCAAATAATTTTCCCCAAAATGTTTTGGGTTTTTCTTTAAAACCAAGATTTATTAAGTCTTTGTCAGTCAAATTAAGATAGAGATTATTCCAACCTAGTTTCTTAATTTGAAATTTATGTGTCAACTGGCTACCATAGTCTAAATTTTCGATTGGTGTCAACGGAGTAATTTCTAAATATTCTTTTATAGTTTCATCTATAACTAAATATGCCCCAGAGTGGACAAGATCTTTGTTATCTATGGATAAAATTATTTTGTCTAATACATTTATTCGATAAATCAAAACAGGCTTGTAATTTTTCAATTCATAAACGTTCAGCCGAATGAATTTAATATTGTCAAGTTTTTTGTCCACCATGATTTGAGTTTATAAAATATAATACTATACTGTGTCTTTTTTAACTGTTTGGCAACTACTTTTACCGACGTATTTGTTTCTGTCAATAAAATTAGTAGCGGGTTTCATTTTACCAAAATACAAAACACCATAATACCAGTCAAGTTATGCCTGTATAAATTATTGGGTAAGTAGTCAACTTTGTAGTTGAAAATGAGGGTGGTTATGGGTTTTGGAGAAGTGAGTATGTAAGCCATTTGGGTCGTCCATCCTTGTTTCTTCTATAATAAATTTATAAAGCAAATACATTGTTGGGTTAACATTTATAACACATACTGCTTTAAATATGTTGACAATTAATATTTAATATGTATATTTGTCACCATAAAACTAAATGATAACTATGGAAAATAATTTTGCTAACAGACTTATTTCAGCCCGTAAAATGGCTGGATTGTCGCTACAAAATTTAGCCGACAGGTTGGGTAATGTAGTATCTAAACAATCGCTGAATAAGTATGAGCTGGGCAAAATGAAGCCCGACAGCGATTTACTCATTTCATTATCGAATATTTTGAATGTCCCGGTTGATTTCTTTTTTTCCGAACCTTCTGTGGCTGTAGAATTAACTAATGTTGACTTTAGAAAATATAGTTCAAAATTATCGAAAACCGAAGAAGAAGCCGTTGAAGAAAAGGCTAAAGAAGCGTTTGAGCGATATTTTGAACTTGAAAACATACTAAATCTAAACGAACCTACTTCGTACTTTGCTTATCCAAGCGTCGTTTCAAATGCCAAAGAAGCTGAAGAAGCTGCTAAAGCATTACGAAACGAATGGAATTTGGGTTATGACCCTATTAAAGACGTTGTTGAAATGCTTGAAGACAAGGGGTATAAAGTTGTAGAAATTGAAGCTTCAAATTCTTTTGATGGTTTAAAAGCTGATACCGGAAACCAAAAGGTAATTGTTTTACGAAAATCATCGAAAGATGATGATATTGTAAGAAAACGATTTACTGCACTTCATGAATTAGCCCATCATGCCCTTACTTTTCCAAAAGGAATAGAACGCAAGGTTGAAGAAAAACTTTGTCATTCTTTTGCCTGTGCGTTATTATATCCAGAAGACATGGCACGTAAAGATTTGCACAAGGAACGCTTCCATTTCTACCAAAATGAATTGGTCTTTATTAAAGAGCGTTGGGGAATTTCATTTTCAGCAATATTTTCCAGAGCATTGCAATTGGGTATAATAAATGACTACGTTTATAAGCAGCTAAATATGGGTTACAGGCAGAGAA
>JAHEEB010000238.1 GCA_024640925.1 Bacteroidota bacterium
CAGGCAAAGTTTTAAGCGGTAATTACTTTACCATTGATTGGAGTGGGGAAAACAATAAGTTAAAAATCGAAATCGATATCAATGGAGGAAGAAGTTATTCCTTACTTGGCACTTCTCCGATTTTATCCGTTCCGGTTGCTAATTATGCTGTTAAATCAGGTTTTCCGGCGGGCATAATCGAAGCTTTTGCAGGGGATACTTCGCAAATACCAGATGGATGGTTGCTTTGCGACGGTCGGGCAGTGGACCGCACACTGTATAAAGTATTATTTAAAGCTATTGGACTCAACTGGGGTAAGGGTAATGAGATAAATAGCTTTAATATTCCGGATTTAAGGGGGCAATTCTTAAGGGGCACTTTAGGTCTTGCTGATACTACCAATGATCCGGATGTTAATAAAAGGATTCCTAACAGTAATGGAAATAAAAACGCCCCCGGAAGTATGCAGGTGGATGCTTTTCAGGGCCATAGACATACTCCGCTGCCAGGATACTCAACATTTTTAACTTATCCTGGAATTGGTCCAGAACAAAATCAGGCCGCAAACGCGGAAGACAGATCTTCTGTAATGTCAACAACTGGTGATCCTATTACTGATGGCACAAATGGAATCGCCCGAATTTCTTCAGAGACTCGCCCAAAGAATACCTATGTGAATTACATTATAAAGTATTGATTCAATTAACTATATACCATTTGGATTGCTAAGAGGCGATTAAACTCATGTTCGTTTTTCGAATCCAAACACAAATGCGCTTATAGAGTATATTTCACAACAAAACAAATGAGGCTTTTCTAATGTAAAGCAAGAGAAGCCTCATCTCTGTTTAAATTAATTATCTTTTCTCAGCTTTTTTAGCACCATACCATTGGCTCTTGTTTTTATTTTTGTTCCCCGAAACAGTTGGCCTCTGATGCTCCGATCTTCTCGGTTGCTGCTTCACCTGTTTAACCGGATTATTATCCATCAATGGAAATGGATGATTGTCAACAACCGGTATTTTTTTAACAATTAATTTCTCGATATCTCTCAGAAATGCTTTTTCTTCGGCATCACAAAATGAAAGGGCTGTGCCGTTTGCTCCCGCCCTACCCGTCCGGCCAATGCGGTGCACATATGTTTCAGCAACATTTGGTATCTCGTAGTTAATAACATAACCCAAGTCATCAACATCTATCCCCCGGGCTGCAATATCAGTGGCAACAAGTACCCTTGTTGTCTGAGCCTTAAAATTATTCAAGGCACGTTGTCTTGCATTTTGTGCTTTATTGCCGTGTATGGCTTCGGCCTTAATGTTATGCTTTATAAGAATTTTAGCAACTTTGTCGGCTCCAAACTTGGTGCGGGTAAATACCAAAGCGGTTTTAATGCTTTGATCTTTTAAAAGATCGATCAATAAAGCATTTTTGTTTCCCTTATCTACAAAATAGATATATTGTTTGATGGTATCGGCCGTTGTTGCAGAAGGTGTCACTTCTACTTTAACCGGCTTTTGCAGAATGGTATTGGATAATTTAACAATCTCCGGTGGCATGGTAGCCGAGAAAAACAAAGATTGTCTCTTATGAGGCAGTATCGCCAGCAGCTTTTTTATGTCATGAATAAAACCCATGTCCAGCATCCGATCAGCTTCATCCAGCACAAAAATTTCAATATCCTTTAATGTAATAAACTGCTGATTTATCAAATCCAGTAACCTTCCCGGAGTTGCAATCAAAACATCCACTCCTCTCTGCAATGCTGATGTTTGCTGGCTTTGATTTACTCCACCAAATATAACAGTATACTTTATACCTGTGTATCGGCCATACGAATTAAAACTTTCGCCAATCTGAATAGCGAGTTCGCGTGTTGGGGTAACAATCAAACTTCTTATTTTCCTTTTTTTGTCATTTGTGTTGACTGTGCTTAGCAGCTGTATAATCGGAACAGCAAAGGCTGCTGTTTTTCCTGTGCCTGTTTGCGCACAACCCAGAAGATCGCGTCCCTGTAAAATAATAGGTATTGCTTGTTCCTGTATTGGCGTAGGCTCTGTGTATCCCTCTTCATTTAATGATTTAAGAATGGGATCAATAATTTTTAATGAACTAAAATGCATGAATAATTTTTTAAACAGAAAATTTTTTGCTTAACAAAGAAAATCCTGAAATGTAACTTGATGCAAATGTACGATTTTTAATTGGATTTAAATAATAGCCATCAAATCAATAAAATACATAATTGTTTTTATCGTTTGGCTTTTCTTGAATTGGAGCCACTCAAAAGTTTTTCAGAAAGACACTTTATGAAAAACTTGAAAAATCAGCTTTTTCTTGATAAAAATCATATAAATCAGCTGTCCGCTGGTAATATTTATCATGTTTTCGGCTTGATGGAAAAGCTATTTTTAAAATTAAATTATCATCTATGAGTGGGGGGTTATTTCATATTCCGGAACCGGTTAACGAAAGAATTTTAACGTATATTCCGGGAAGCAGCGAGCGCGAAGAACTGAAGAATGCAATTAAAGTTTTCAGAAGTAAAACCATTGATATTCCTATGTTTATCGATGGCCAGGAAATTAAATCAGATAAAAAAGTACGAATCCATCCTCCCCATGATATTGATCATACCCTTGGATATTATTTCGAAGGAAACAAAGAGCATGTAAATCTTGCTATTGAAGCTGCTCTCAAAGCAAAGAATGATTGGATGGAAATGCCATGGACAGCACGTGCAGCAATTTTTCTGAAAGCTGCCGATTTGCTTGCTGGTCCATACAGAGCAAAGATAAATGCTGCCACCGTTTTAGGTCAATCGAAAAATGTTCATCAGGCTGAAATCGATTCTGCTTGTGAATTGATCGACTTTTTTAGGTTCAATGTGAAATTTATGGAGCAAATCTACGACATGCAACCCAACTCCGTTCGTAATCATTGGAACCGAAATGAATGGAGACCGCTCGAAGGGTTTGTTTTTGCTCTTACACCCTTCAATTTTACTGCCATTGCCGGAAACCTTCCAACATCTCCGGCTATGATGGGGAACACTGTTGTCTGGAAACCATCAAAAAGCCAAATTTACTCTGCTGCAATAATTATGGAGGTTTTAAGGGAATCGGGATTACCAGATGGGGTAATAAATATGGTTTTCGCCCCGGGACCGGTAACTGCTGAAGCTATTCTGAACCATCGTGATTTTGGAGGTATCCATTATACCGGTTCTACAGAAGTATTTCACACTATCTGGAAAACCATTGGCATGAATATTCAGAAATATAAGTCGTATCCGCGCATTGTTGGAGAAACAGGGGGAAAGGATTTTATATTTATGCACGAAAGTGCAGAACCAATACATGTTGCCACGGCTCTTACCAGGGGCGCATTCGAATACCAGGGACAAAAGTGTTCGGCTGCGAGCAGGGCTTATATCCCTGAAAATAAATGGGAAGAAGTCAAATCGTTTTTAGGAGCCAACCTGAAATCTATAAAAATGGGTAGTTCCGAAGACTTTTCTTGTTTCTTTAATGCAGTTATTGATGAAAAATCGTTTGATAAACTGTCCGAAGCCATTGAGAAAATAAAGAACAGTAAAGATGCTGAAATTGTTTTTGGCGGTAATTCGGATAAAACCAAAGGATATTTTATTGAACCAACCGTTGTTCTGACAAATAATCCTCATTTTTTCAGTATGGAAGAAGAACTGTTTGGTCCTGTTTTAACCATCTATCTCTATAACCCGGCAAAGTACGAAGAAACACTGAAACTGTGCGACAACACATCTATGTATGCCCTAACCGGATCAATATTTGCCAAAGATCGCCAGGCAATTCTTGCTGCTGAGAACATTTTACGTTTTGCTGCAGGAAATTTTTACATAAACGATAAACCAACAGGTGCCGTAGTTAGTCAACAGCCATTTGGAGGAGCAAGAGGTTCCGGCACAAATGACAAAGCCGGTTCGATGATAAATTTGTTGCGCTGGGTTTCGCCCCGCTCTATCAAAGAAAATTTTGTATCTCCAACCGATTACAGGTATCCATTTTTACAGAGTGAATAATAGTATATCACATTTTTGATTCCAGAATTGTCACTCCCGCCGGTTTAAAATAGATGTCGCCAAGCGGCCGGTAATAAACAATAATCAAATAACTGTTTGAAGTCTGGTAGTGATTACCTTCGGTTATATCTTGTTCATACAATTTTGTATTGTATTCATGGGTGATGTATCGATAATTATACAAACCCTGTTTCAGAAATAAGTCTTTGAAATACATCCCTCTTTCAGGATCAAACTCCATGTAATTATCGGTATGTTGCCACCCTGTAATAGCACCTTCGATATATATATCGTATGGCAAAGGCATACCTGTCTCTAATTGAAAATGCACAATTGCATAATCTGCATCGAGTGTATCATCGTCGTGGCTTTCCTGGTTACCTATATAGAATAATCCATTGAAATCGGCATTTGAAAAGTACTCTTTATCGCCCCTGAGCTTATCGGGTTTAAGAAAAATATTGTAAAAAGGAGCAATATAGTCCACTCGCTCTACCCTTTCCGAAAAAAATTTAAGCGATTTCATATCGAACCATCTGAATTCACTTACTCCCGGAAAAACTATTTGTCCGGGTATGTTAAACATTAAATGCTGCCGCGAATCGGTTGAGTATTGTTCAAAAATCTGCCGGGTAGACCAATCATTATTCTGCATAACCGAAAGTTTCAAATTGCCTGCCAGGGCATGAATAGAAACATCTTTCGGGTTAACATCAACGAGCAGCTCCTGCTTGTCGCCCAGTTGTTCAGAACGATACTTATCAACGTCAGCTTCAATATCTATCTCTGATTCGTAGATGATAAACTTTTCTGTTAGAACCGGTTTATCTTTTTCATTGTCTCTATAAATGGTCAGGATGTAATTTCCGCTTCGTAAAAAACTGATATCCTCGTTTGGAAGATTTAACCGATAATGAATATAATCAACAGTAGTATTAATTGAAGAGGCAAATGGGTTCAGTGGATTCTCCGGATATCCTTTCAGATATTCATCCTTATCTAGTTTAACAGGAGTCCAGTCAAAATCGCATAATTCGACCGTATAGGTGAATATTTCTTTTGTACTACCGAAAATATCAAACCGTAGTTCAAGGAAATCGCTTCCGGATAAGTCAATTGCGGGGAAAGAAAGAGGATATCCCTCCCTGAAAAACAATACTGTTCCGGGTTTACCTGTAATATTCTGTGCGTTGGGTGTCTGGCAAATAATCAGGAAGAATAAAAGAAATATAAATCTTACTTGCATAATTTTGTTTATTTACAAAAACTCAAAAGTAACAACGATATTTTACCTTATACTAAAAATGCTTTATAATAGCATCAAATTAATTGTGCCATCTGCTAATTGGGGATCTGAAACAAATACTTATTCAAATGTTCCTGATAATGTTATACACGAAAATTTTGATTTTCAACTTCATTTATTATTTTTGACCCGTTTTTATTTATACTAAAAATATATCAGTATGCTAAAGATATCATATGTTCATGGTTTTTCAAACAAACCTCTGCTTGGTGAGACTATTGGACAGAACCTTAAACGCACTGTAGACAGGGTTGGCAACTCTGAAGCACTTGTAGTACCCTACCAGAATTACAGAGCAACTTATGCCGAGTTTTGGGAACAGACAACAGTTGTAGCCAAAAGTCTTCTTGCGCATGGTGTGAAAAAAGGTGATCGTGTTGGTATATGGTCGCCAAACCGGTATGAGTGGGTGATTGTTCAATATGCTACCTCAAGAATGGGAGCCATACTTGTAAACATTAACCCTGCTTATAGGCCGGTTGAACTGAAGTTTGCCCTTAAACAATCGGGAGTAAGCCTTCTTATTATGTCAAAAAGCTTCAGACACACAAATTATATTGATATCCTTGGCCAGGTGAGAAGCGATTGTGTTCATCTTCACCAGGTAATTGTTATTGATCACGACTGGAAAGATTTTTTAAAAGAAGGAAATAAAATTTCAGATGCTCAGCTCTCTGAAGTAGAAAACAGTCTCCAATTTGACGATGCAGTGAATATTCAATATACATCGGGTACAACAGGATTTCCTAAAGGAGCTACCTTATCGCATCACAATGTTCTGAATAATGGATATTTTATTGGTGAAAGGCTTGAATATTCAGAACGTGAGCGTATTTGCATACCAGTTCCTTTTTATCACTGCTTTGGAATGGTACTTGCGAATATGGCTTGTACAACACATGGTAGTTGCATGGTTGTGCCCGGTGAAGCATTTGATCCGGAAATAACCCTTAAAACTATTCAGGATGAAAAATGCACCGGATTATACGGTGTACCTTCTATGTTTATTTCCGAGTTGGAGCACCCGAACTTTGATAAATACGACTATTCTACTCTTCGTACCGGTATTATGGCCGGATCTAGTTGCCCCATTAAAGCCATGAACGAGGTGATTGAGAAATTGAACATGAAAGATGTTCAGATATGTTATGGAATGACCGAAACTTCGCCTGTTTCGGCACAAACCATGAGCAGCGACCCCATTGAAAAAAGAGTTGGAACGGTTGGAAAAGTTCAGGATCATATTGAACTAAAAGTTGTTGATAAGGAT
>JAHEEB010000977.1 GCA_024640925.1 Bacteroidota bacterium
CCCTATTCCGATTTTATTTTTGCCATCATTGTTGAAGAGTGGGGACTAATTGGCGGATTGTTTATTATTTTTCTATATCTGTACCTGCTGTATCGGGCGGGGGTATTAGTAAGTCTAAGTACACGAACTTTCCAGGCTTTTTTGGCTTTTGGCCTGACTATTATGCTTGTCCTTCAGGCAATGGTAAATATGGCTGTGGCAGTGGGGCTTGTACCAGTTACTGGACAACCTCTGCCTATGATTTCAATGGGAGGAACATCTATTCTATTTTCTGCAGCCGCCCTCGGAATGATATTAAGTGTAAGCAGATGTATCGAAAAGGAAAAACAAGAGAAATCTGAAAAAAAGACTAAAGCCAAAACTATAAACGAACCAGATGTTGAACCAGCTGAATCAATTGTAGAACATGTCGGACAGGAATAATTTACATATAATAATTAGCGGAGGAGGTACCGGAGGACACATTTTTCCGGCACTTTCAATAGCCGATGAGATAAAACAACGGGTACCCGATGCAGATATCTTGTTTGTTGGTGCTAAAGACCGAATGGAAATGGAACGTGTTCCTGCAGCCGGATATAAAATAGTAGGTCTTCCTGTACGCGGTTTAAAGAGGAAACTTACAATTGAAAATATTCGCATTCTCCTTGATTTTATGAAAAGCAAGAGAATGGCACGAAAAATCATTAAAGATTTTAATCCTTGCATTGCCATTGGAGTAGGAGGATATGCATCAGCACCCGTTTTGAGTGCCGCATCGAAAATGGGTATCCCTTGTCTTTTACAGGAGCAAAACTCATACGCAGGAGTCACAAACCGTCTTCTTGCAAAGAAATCATCTACTATATGCGTGGCATATGAGGGAATGGAAAAATATTTTCCGGCTGAAAAGCTTGTTTTTACTGGAAATCCTGTTAGAAAAATAATTCTGAACGATGATCTGAAAAAAGAAGCAAGGGCGCATTTCAAACTTCAAACAGAGAATCCTGTTTTATTCATTGTAGGTGGCAGCTTAGGTGCGAAAACCCTAAATCTGGCAATGCTTAAAGGAATTGAATCTCTCTCTGAAATGAAAATTGAGGTTCTGTGGCAAACAGGTAAAATTTATCATCAACAAATACAGGAAGAGCTGAAGGATAGAATTCCTGCAAATATACATATCCTCGATTTTGTATCGAGAATGGATTTGGCATATAACATTGCCGACTTGCTCGTTAGTAGGGCTGGAGCATTAAGTCTTTCAGAGATTTGTGTTGTAGGAAAGCCATCAGTACTTGTTCCCTCGCCAAATGTGGCAGAAGATCACCAGACTAAAAATGCACGGGCTCTTGTAAATGCCGGAGCAGCCATAATGGTAAGGGATGGTGAAGCCACAGAAAAGTTGATTAACAATGCTGTTGCCTTACTTAATAATAAAGAAAAATTAATTGAATTGGGCAATAATGCTATTAAACTGGCAAAACCTACTGCCACAAAAACAATTGTAGACGAAGTTTTTAAACTTATCCATTAAAATGGACTTTGAAAAAATAAATAGTGTATATTTTCTGGGAATAGGCGGCATTGGGATGAGCGCTCTTGCCAGGTATTTTCTTGCAAATGGAAAGAAAGTCAGCGGTTACGATAAAACCTCAACTCCTCTTACTTCAGAACTTGTAAAACAAGGAATGAATATTCATTTCGAAGATGATATCCGCCTGATTTCTAAGGAATATCTTAATAGAAACACTACCCTTATTATTCGTACACCAGCTGTACCGGAAGATCATACAGAATATAACTTCTTCCTTGATAATGAATTTACCATTATGAAAAGGGCTGAAGTACTGGGTGTAATTTTCAATGCGAAAAAAGGTATTGCCATTGCGGGTACTCATGGGAAAACTTCTGTTACTACTTTCACATCATACTTATTGAAAGAAAGTGGGATAGATTGCAGTGCTTTTTTAGGTGGTATTTCTAAGAACTATAACACCAACCTTCTCATTGGTAAAGATGAGTTTGTTGTGGCTGAAGCTGACGAATTCGATCGTTCCTTCCTTCACCTGCATCCTTGTATTTCTCTGGTAACAACAGTTGATGCAGATCACCTGGATATCTACTCAGATTTCGGAGCAATAGAAGAAGCTTTTACCGGCTTTGTTGCCAATACAAGGCCCGGAGGTATTGTAATACTGAAAGAAGGCGTAAAATTGGATATACCGGATAGCTGTATTAAATATACATACTCCTATAATAATATAGATACCGATTTTTACGCCTCAGATATAAAAGTTGAAAAAGACGCTTACACTTTTACATTTAACACGCCCAAGGGTAGTTTTAAGGGATTCCGGATTGAAGTTCCCGGAAAAACCAATATAGAGAATGCAATAGCTGCTATGAGTGTGGCATTTTTGTCTGGTGTAGGTTGGGAAAAGATATACCAGGTATTGCCCGGTTTACGCGGTGTTGTTCGT
>JAHEEB010000978.1 GCA_024640925.1 Bacteroidota bacterium
GTGTACGGAATACTTTAAAAATTCTTTCATTGCCCTGTTTTAATTAAGAACAAGTTGAAAGTATAGAAAAATCAAGAGTCCGGCATTTCCAGACTTTTATAATTTTTATTTATTGAGATTTACTTATATTTGTAGCGAATTTGTTCTTTCTATATTGATATAAGTATTGGTTACAAAACGTCATTTGTTCCCCTATTCGGTTACCTGAATGTTTGTTATATTGTAGCAGTTAGAATTGTGATCACTTAGATCGCACAAAGAGCAGAGTAAAAGTATTTCTCTTTTTTATTGTGAATCGCTCAATACAGAAATAGGAGGGATCATGGAGCGCAGCGAAACTAGTCCCCCCAAAGAGCAGAGTTTGATAAAAACGCTGCTCTTTTTTATTTTTTGATTGTTTAAGAGCTTAACCCCAAGTAATATCTAAACGGTTACGACGAGGTATAGATTCGACTTTGTAAGAAGAATATCCGAACATCATGGCACAAGCAGCTTTTCGATCGTTGGGCAAGGATAAAGCATCTTGCAATGGTTTGTATTCATCGGTTGCCATTTTAATAAATCCGGCCCAGCAAGTTCCTAAACCAAAGGAAGGAGCGGCGATGTCAAAATGAGTCATTGCAATTACTGCTTCAGTTGGGTCGCAAATTGGCTCTGTATGCGGAATGTGAGCAAAAAGCAAATGAGGGGCATTGTTACTGATTAAATCAACCCCATTATCCCACATTGATATTATATGTGATACGTAAGGCGCCAGCGGATGCGATGTGTTCTGTATAGTTCGCATCCAATCGACAGTTAATCCGGCAATGCGTTTTACCTCAGACCGATTATGAATGACCAACCATTTAACTGGTTGACTATTTCCACCTGAAGGTGCATACCTGGCAACATCAATGATTTGAGAAATTAATTCTTTACTGACAGGTTTTGAATTAAAATGACGGGCAGAACGGCGCTTTTTTATATATAAAGCAAGATTATGTGGCTCAATCTGACCATCAAGAGGAGTAGTGTTTATTTTTTCCTCAAGAAGGAAATCAAGTGTAAGAGCTTTTTGTGCACAAAAAGATTCACAATGTCCGCATTTTAAGCAATAATCTTTCTTTTCTTCATTTGTCGATGGAAAGCCTGAGTCAGTTGACTTTTCTATAATTCCCATTATACAAACAGTTGTACATATATTGCACCTTGTACAAAGATTCTTATCTACAATAATTTTAGGCATTTTTAGTTAATTTCTAAATTTAGTCTTTTAAATATTCCCCAACGTTTATACCTTCCTTAGAAGTTCTATTTTTTAATTGTCCAGCTTATGCAGTTAAGCAGTCCACCTTCATTTGCAATTTCGTTGATGTTTATTGTCTCTATAATTCTGTCAGGAAAAGCATTCGATATCACATCCAAAGCATCCGCATCCTCGTTTCCCTTCGTTTCAAAAACCGGAAATACTATCAGATTGCCAATTTCAAGATAGTTTACATAGGTGCCTATGGCTGATAAAGGATTTTCTTCATCATCAATTTCATACCAGGGAATTTCAATATAATCTAACCCCGATTGCTTTATCATTTTCTCAAATCCGGTTCTCCAATACTTAAATTCATTTTCAAGATTGTTAACCAGTATTTTATTTTCATTAATAAACCTTACATGTCCATCGGCATGCCCTGTCATATCTCCCGTAATGTCTGGAATTAAAAATACCCGCGCTTCAAAAAGATTCTCCAATTGGTCAATGAGTTTGTTTTTGTCTTTTGAAGTGATTTGTGAAAGTTTATCTCTTCCAAAGTTCTCCTCAAAAATCCTTGTGGTAATAATAACTTTTTCCTTAGATTTAATAACATTTCCCCCATCCAGATTTATATCTGAGAAAGTGGCTTTTAAACCATTTGCCTTCAGTATAACTTTGGGATCCGATTGAATGTCTAAATCATCTTGAAGGTATGAAGGCTCATAACGGAATTGAATAAAATCGTTAACTCCCTTTTGTATTGGCATATAATCTCTTGCCCAAATATCACTGGTGGATTCTAAAAATCCGTATTTAATCTCATGTTTTTGTAAAATCTCAATTATTCGATTACATGCAGGAGCATACTCATAGTCATCTTTAAGCAGCTTTGAAAAGTAGACTATGTTGGTGTCTTTTTCCGGTATCATTATAATAGATATTAATTTACTATTCAATCTTGTTATTTCAGTAATAAAGGTATCTATAAAATTGAAAATACAGTTGTTTTGGAGTATATGTTAAACCGATATTTGTCAATAGTGGTAGAAAAATAAATAAAAACACGCCAGATACCAGCGGAAGGTAAAAAAAACGGCCTGCAACTATTCCCAGATGCAGGCCCCCCACTAATACCAAGTAAAAACTATATTTAAGAATCAGCTAGATAAAAATAGGTTGGAATGGTATTTTTGGTTTTAATTGATTTCATGGTGTAATAAAGC
>JAHEEB010000979.1 GCA_024640925.1 Bacteroidota bacterium
CCAGAAAAAACAAATAGTCAATTTTTAGTACTGGGTAAATCAATATAATAAAAGTAAGAATTAACAATCCGAATAAAACAACAGCATACTTTCGGATTACTGTTCTCATTTTTACATAATTCCGAGCAATTCCAAAAGAGGCTACCAAAAATAATATTCCTGAAAAAATGATAATTGCATAAAACGAAACAGGTAATATTATGGGTAATTTGGTGGTAAACAAAGCCTTAAATCCAGAAAACCAATCTTGAATATCAATATCCAGGAGATATAAAAATGCAATCAGGAATAAATATGGTGTAAGAATTCCAAAAAGGATAAATAATAACTCCCTCCACTGTAATCCTTTAAATTGTATAAGGATAAAAAAGATAAATGCGACAAAAAAGATAATATAAAAGTTAAAAAAACTCATAAACGATAGTAACAGGGCGCTATCAAAGTAGCTAAAAGAAATGCCTTTATCTTCAGCAGAGGCAAATAGTAAATCGATAACTAAAAGCAAAACAGGAATTGTAGCCAGAGGATAAGAAAACCCATTGTAATGAGAAAAATAAGGCATCGAAATCATGAAAAGAATAAACATCGGTAAAGATGTTCTAATAGGAATTAATTGAAATTTGATGCACAGGCGGGTAAGATAATTGCCACTGAATATAAGCAATGCAATATTAAGCAACACACTAATTGCCTGATAATTGTTAATTGACTTAAGTATAGGTAACAGAAAGAATGCAGATGAAAAAAATGAACCACTTATGTCAGGAATATTTTGATCATAAAAACCTACACGGATCCATACCAAAACTGATATCAGAAAGCTTAGTAGTATTATGAAAAGTTGGTTTTCGCGAAAAATTCTTATTATCATCTGGTAAAAGCAAAAATTAAAGACATCTGTTTTCAAGAACAAATGTCTTATAATTTGTTAAAGCAACGCTTCCAGTTTATTCACAAAAGTACTTTTTGGGCTGGCGCCAACCTGTTTGTCTTTTATTTCGCCACTTTTAAAAAATAATACTGTTGGAATATTCCGTATACCATATTTTGCTGAGATTGCCGGGTTAGAATCGACGTCAACTTTACCTACAATGGCTTTACCTGCATAATCCTCTCCAATTTCATTAATAATTGGACCAACCATTCGGCATGGGCCACACCACTCAGCCCAAAAGTCGACAATAACAGGTTTATCAGCCTTAAGAACGATCTCTTCAAAATTTGCATCAGTTATTTCTAAAGCCATATTTGTATATTTTAAAATTGTTAAACAAAAATAATATATCCATTTTAAATTCGATAAAATAGTTGTGAAGAGAATGTTTAATCACAAATCAACGAACTATTATTACCCGGTTTTATAAAACAGCAAATTCAATATCATTCACTTCAAGGAATTCGACCAGTTCGTTGGTTACCTGAACCATCGTATTCCTTGAAAAAAGTTCAATACTCAGTCCTTCGTTGATATCATATATCTGAAAACTCAATTGAGCTTTACCTCGTGACTTATCAACATATTCATGAATTTTAGTGACTAAATTGTCTGAGATTTCTGAAAGAGGCATCTTTAAGGATAACTTTTTTACATATTCATCTCTTACGTTTGCTAACAAATTAATCGATTTAATCTTAAATTCAAGTTCACGAACATCTTTCTTCCAGGGATTTTCCTGAACAGTTCCCTTTATTAATAAGGAATAGCCCTCAAAAAGATAGTTCCTGAAATCTTCGTAATCCTTTCCAAAAAGCATAAACTTATAGGAATCGGAATAATCTTCTATTGTCAATGAACCAAAAGGTCGGCCAGTTTTTGTCATCAGGTGCTTAACTTCGGTAACCAGTCCTGCTACAACAATTTGTTTGTTAAAAAGTTTAATCAAATCGTGTAAATCTGCAAGAGTCTGTTTTGCAAAGCTTTTAATTTCGAGTTTAAAATCATCGAGCGGGTGTGATGACAGATAAATGCCTATTAATTCCTTTTCCTTGTTAAGCCTTTCGAGTGGTGGCCATTCTTCGCATATTTGAGGAACAGGTTGTTGCTGCGCATTTAAATAATTATCATCGCTGCCAAAAAGCGTATTTGATTTCGTTTGGTTTCTAACAAGATTTCCATACCTGACAAGAAGATCAATAAAGGTAAGACCTTCATTTGTGGAATGAAAAAACTGATGCCTTTTAATGGTTTCGAAACTATCGAAACAACCAGCCATAACCATATTTTCCAGGCACTTCTTATTAACTGTCGAAAGGTTGACACGCTCTATAAAACTATAAACATCTGAATAATGCCCGTTTTTTCCACGTTCTTCGATTATATGTTCAACTGCAGCCTCTCCTACTCCTTTTATAGCAGCCATGCCAAAACGAATATCACCCTTATGGTTTACAATAAACCGGGCATAACTTTCATTCACATCCGGAACCAAAACGTTTACACCCATTCGTCGACATTCT
>JAHEEB010000239.1 GCA_024640925.1 Bacteroidota bacterium
GAATTGGTGGTGTTATGACTGATTTGTCGGGCATGCATTATAACATGATTCGAAAATCTGACGAAAAATTTTGTATCCGAAAGGCTGTCCTTCATGCCGATTCTTTTGTTTTTGCAGGTGACAGTATAAAATTCACTACTCAAATTGGTACAGACACAACCGAACAGGGAGTCTTAATTGAATCTTATGCTCATACGAGCAAAGGAAAAGCCGCTGAGTTGAAATGCTGGTTTTATTAAATCTGTTTTAATGAAGCAAAACATATACTTGCTTTTAAATTAAACGAATCATTAAGATGCTCGCGCTTGTTAAAACAATAACAATCGCGAGCTGCTTTTTTTGATTTTGCAAGCTTGCTGTAGAAAAATAAATTTATATTATCTTAGTTATGCAAGCGGTAAACAATGATACAATTAAACAAGCTGTAATTAAGATACATAAAAAGCATTTCTATTAATTATACTGAGGACATATATACCTTCGGTTGGTTAACAATTATATGAGAACTTTTTACTAACTTACTTAATAATATAAAAAATACGGCCATGAATCCTTTTTTATTATATGCATTGTTGTTAGCAGCCTGTATTCCTTTTTATCTGTTATATGTTTATATAACTGCTAAAGGATCAATCGTCTTTAAGATTTCACTTATATTTTTGCCCTCTCTGTTTATTTTATGCTATAGTTCTTTTGCTTTTGCTTTATTAAGAAATTATTACCTTTTCATACCTGCGTTAATTGCCTTGTTCATGACATTTACATTTTTCGCAAGAGGAATTAGAAAACCAATTAATGATATTGAATATAATCTGAAAGAAATTGCTCAGGGTAAACTTGAAACCGATCAAATACAGAAACTGAAAAACAGAAAAGATGAATTTGGATTAATTGTCAATAATATAGATGAAATGACTGATAAGCTGAAATTGGTCATTAATTCAATCAAGGAAGTTTCTGTAAACCTTGCCGATTATAGTAATCAATTATCAAACAGTTCGGCACAAATGTCGGATGGGGCTTCTATACAAGCTAGTTCAACAGAAGAAGTAGCCTCATCAATGCAGGAAATGACAGCGAATATTATTCAAAACACAGAGCATTCCAATAGCGCTGAAAAATTCTCATTTAAAGCTTACGAGGGTATTAAAGTCGGTATTGAATCTGCCAAGGATTCAGCGATTGCAATGAAAAGCATTGCCGAAAAAATAAGGATCATTAATGATATTGCATTTCAAACAAATATTTTAGCCTTAAATGCAGCCGTCGAAGCTGCCCGGGCAGGTGAATATGGCCGAGGCTTTGCAGTTGTTGCCGCCGAAGTTCGTAAACTTGCGGAAAGAAGTAAATTAGCCGCAGAAGAGATTGACATACTCACAAAATCAGGGCTTACAATTTCTGAAAAAGCAGATCACCAACTAACCAATATTGTTCCGGACATTGAAGCTACAGCAAATATTGTACGCGAAATAGCTTCATCAAGTTCAGAACAAAATAGTGGAGCAGAACAAATTAATATTGCTTTGCAGAATTTAAATAATGAAACACAAAAAAATGCTGCAACCAGCGAAGAAATGGCAACAAATGCAGAAGAACTTTCGGCCCAGGCAATTGAGTTAAAAAATATCCTGGAATATTTCAAAACAAATTCACATGAATCTGTTAGTTCTTCTAAAGATATATTTACCTCAAAAAAAGAAAAAGAACAAAATATAAATAGAACATTTCCAAGGCCATCTCGAAGTCCAAAGCTTGTTGCACAAGATTCTGTTCAGTCAGATGATGATTTTACCAACTTTTAAATCAATTTAAAGCAATCGGATATAGAATTAGTTGCAAAAGCATTAAATCAAATAGGAACACTTTCCCATTTGTTTTTGTGATTCCAATATGTTTTTTTATTATCAAGTCGCCATTCTCCTTCTTTCTTAAGAAAAACATATTGGTTCTTTAATTCGATGGCATCATTTTTAAATGTTTCGATTTCAATTCTGTTATTTTTCTTCATGATACAACTGGTAATGGTTTCAATGGTTGCATCATATTGAGGAGGATTACGTAAAGAATTGTGGCTTGAAGTTAGTTTTCTTTCTTTCGGGGTAAGATATTCTTTATAAATACTGTCTAGTTCTATTTTAGCATTTGCAAATACTTGTTTGAAGTGATCAGGATCTTCATCGTCCCTGCTTTGAAGTTTAGCATAATTTTCCGTTTCCCACTTATTCATTTTATGAAAATAGGAAATCAGTTTTTCTTTTACTTTTTCTATCTCATCCATATACTAAGTTCAACTAATTTATAAAGTATCATACTTCTCGAATAAACGTTCAACGGCAAAGGCCAGTATCTTGGCATGATCAAAAGCAAGGCCATTCGATTCAAGAATAAGATATTGCTCTTTGTTGCCGGAAAGTAAATATGTTGTTTCCTTTTCAACTATAGCATTCAGTGTTTCACCCTCGTTAGAAAGGACCAATTCAATATGTTCACATTTTACTTTATTATTTAATTCATCTGCAGGTTTATCTGTTTTTTTGTATTTTATTTTAAAAAGCCTGGAATCGATGGCATCTTCGCCAAACTGTAATGAAATATTTTTTTCATCTGTCAATGCTGTAAACGAGCAGGAAACAATCCAGCCTCTTGGATCGCGTTTGGGTTCACTAAATACCTGTAGTTGAGATAAACAAACATCAAAAGTTCCTGTTTCTTCCTTAAGTTCTCGATAAGCAGCCTGTTCTACCGATTCTTGAGGCCTGACAAATCCGCCAGGCAGGGCCCAGTCATTCATAAACGGATGCTCGCCACGTCTGATAAGAATTACCGAAAGATGTTCTGCCGATAATATTTTGCCATCGACCGGCTTACCATCTTTTGAGGCAAAGACCACAATATCGGTTGCCAGAGAAGGTCTTTCATAATCCCTGATGTTATATGCTTTTAAAAATTCGATTTCCCCATCGGTGCGGGTGGGTGTTTTTTTAAACAGTTCTGATAACTCTATTTTGGAATCATCGGAATAAAAGAGAGGTATAACCCCGTTAATATAATCGGAGCCACGGTTTGTCAAGTAAATCCGGTTTTCTTTTATTTCCATTAAACCATTTTGAGTGACAAATTCAATCTCTTTTTTGAAGTGTTCCGAAAATGAGATCCCAAACCGGTTTTGAAAAGAATTGAAATCTACAAATCCAAAGTAAAAAGCTACCGAAACCATTTTGGCAATTGATTCCTGTTCCGGTAGACGATAAATATCCTGAATGGGGAACTGATGATTTTCAATTTTTTCCCTGTATTTTGCTAACTGCTTACTTGCAGCTCCTTCGTTATAAGCCAGGTAATCTGCACCAAACGATTGTGCTCCTAAACCAATTCCCAGGTACGATGTTCCATTTATCACCCGTTTTGTCAGGTAATCACTTGTACCATAATCATCCTTTACCTTACTGAAGGTATTTTTACCAACATTTGCGTAATAACCATTCTCATTCAAAAGATTGTATGCCAGGCGATATTGGCTTATTATCTTATACAGTGAAACACCTTCTGCTTCTTTTTCCAGTTTTGTTCCTTTGTATCGGTTCCGATAAAGAGTGATATATTCAGGCTTTAACGAAATGGCATAACGTATGGTGTTCTCAAAATCCTCATTGCTTTGATGTAAAAAGCCATACATCAGATCAATGTTGAATTTTGTAAATCCTGCTTTTCTGATATTGATTACAGCTTGTTCATATATATGGGTTGTACCTTCTCGTCCCAGTTCATTTAGCAGCTTTTCAGAAATAGTCTGGATACCCATACTAATTCTTTTATATCCCATGTTAAAAACTTCCCTTATTTTTTCAGGCTCATGAGCCGCTATTACTGGTGTTGTTTCTATACTAAAAACAACATGATCCTGTATATTAAACGAGTTAGTAACCGCATCTGTAATTATTCTAATATTTTCCACCGACAATTTTGTCGGGGTTCCTCCGCCCATATCGAATCCAGCAATTCTTTTACCTTTTAACACAGTTTTATACATTTCAATTTCTTTCAGCAAAAGTGAAACATATAAATTTTCTACAGCTGTGTCTGTATCCTGCAATACGGCATATTCACAAAACCGGCACCGTACTTTACAAAAGGGTATATGAACATACAGGCTCAATTCATCTGTTTTTGACCATTCCGAAAGGAGAAAACCAGGAATTTCGGAAGAATCATTAATCCGATATTTTTTAAAAGAACCTGGAGTTAAAGGATATGCTGTATTTGCATAATGATGATACAACAAGCCACATTCAAAAATCTGCTTTACATCCATTTTATTTTCACTTTTTTTAATATTCCTCTTAAGTTGCCCGAATTACAGGTAATTCAAGAGTTATAAATATACAAATAAACTTCAGAAATGGGCAAAGTAGGGTGAGAATAAAGAAGGGCAATGATTCCTACCAAAGAGAAATTAATATTTCTCACTATGAAGTAATTTTTTTCAATAGGTTTTTTAGTTCATTCATGTCTCCTCTTAACCTGCTTAGCTCTGTTCGAAAAATCAAACTCCACGATTTTTTCTTGGCAGGTTTAATCCATGTTAACGCAGGAGTCCAGTCCTTCGTCTTAAAGGTGACCATTTCAAAGTCATTTGTTTTGTCATAAATTAATTCACTTTCCGATTTGATTTTTAACCCTGTTATCGATTCCCATTCTTTTTGCCAGAAATATTTATTCTCCCAATCAGATATATCTATGTAAGGAATTAAAGTGACTTTTATGTCTTTGTTTTTTCCAAATTGGAATTCATAATTCTCCCCGGCCTTATAAAGATTCCAGGCTGAGGGTATCGATTCTATTTCAAAATCAGGTAACTTAAGCTGCTTTAATACTTCTCTTTTTGCAGGTTTCGGGGTGGTTGCCAGTTCTTGATTTTCCGGAAAAGCTTCCTCTACATTCATCAATATCTCACAGTCGCATCCTCCACCGTTTTCAATGAAAAAGTCAATATGTTTTCTGAAATCTATACCATTAGAGTTCAGAAATTCTGTGGTTAGTTTAAAATCATGGTTACAGGGTGTTTTTTGGAGTTTTTCATCTAAATAATCAAACAATTTCTGAAACAACTCTATATCAAAAGGGAGACGAAGGAAAGCCTCTTTTCCCTGTTTCTTCAGGATTTTACTGGTTTTTTTATGCGTTTTATTTTGAGCCATTACTTGTTTCTAAACGTTTTTTTTCTGGCTTATTCTTTACGTTCTTTAATTTATTTATTTCTGCATCCGTTAAAGCCCTGTTGTATAGTCTTACATCATCAATTATACCCTGATAATATCTATCACCAAGATATGTGTTCTGATCCCAACCGATCAATAAAGGTTCTGTATTTGTTTGAATTCCGCCTGTATATGTTTGGGTGGCCACCAGTTCTTTGTCGAGATATAACTTTGCAATAGCCCCATCATAAGTAAAAGCTATGAAATGCCAGTTATTGTCTGTGATTTTTGCAGATGAAAAAATAACTGAGCCTATACCCTGTGCGTGATCCCAATATATTTTACCACACAATTTGTTTTGCGAGTCATTGCATATCCCATAACCAACACATGGTTCAACAGGATTAATTTTGTTAATTATTCCAGCATATTGTTTTGAGTAATCTGTTTTTATCCAAACACTCATAGTAATTTGATCTGTTATTTGCAATATTTTTGAATCAGGAATGCTTATAAAATTGCTTATTCCATCAAAATAATAAGCACTATTAGCTTTTCCGGTTCTATCAGGAGTTAAGGTTGCACCATTTACCCGGCCATTATTTCCTTTACCACTTTCATCAGCGGCATTACCATTAAAAGGATAATATGCAACTAAACCAACATTTAGGGTATTGCAAGAAGAAACCACAATGACAACCCAACTTAATATAAAAGCTTTTGTTTTCATATCATTAATAATAGAATAAAAATAATTAATTTAATTTTTAAAGGTTACTCCCAAATCGAAAATTTATTTCGCAAAAATAACCATTGACATCGATAAATCAAGTTTACGTATTTAGAGAATTCTCTTCTATATATGCTGCATTTCTTAATGCTATAGCAAACTTGTTGGCACCTTTTTGTGAGCTTGTTAATTAAATTCAGGTTAAATAGTTTTTTCAAAAACTACCCGGTCATTGTTTATCCCGGAATAATTTCTGACAATGTTAATCCCATCATTGTTTGGTTCACCCAGTAGTGTCATTCCTATTTTGTTGCGATGGAACCTTACAGAATTTATATTTGTTGGGGTAGTAATTGCTTTAATCTTTTCTATTTTATGAGATTTAGCTATTTGAATATAATGGTCGTAAAGCAGTTTGCCCAATCCTTTACGCTGGTAACTCTCGCGTACGCCTAAAAGGTGAACATATGCAAGATTCTCTGTCTGAGAAAAGAATCCAAACAAATAAGCAATAACAATTCCATTTTCCCTGATAACAAATGCTGTATTGCCAAATTCATAAACCAGGAAGGGCTGATGCAGATGCAAGGTTCTGTCGCTACCCCAGAAATCGGTTATATCGTGTACAATCTGATTGTAATCATCCATTGTACAATTTTCAATATTTATCATATTGGAT
>JAHEEB010000240.1 GCA_024640925.1 Bacteroidota bacterium
CCATTCATATCCGCCAGAGCAAATACAAGAAAGACCGTATTGTTCCCTTATCAAACTTTATGGCTAAAGGTTTACAAAAGTATATCAACGCAGAGCATCCTCACATCTGGCTTTTTAATGGGAATGGGAAAGAACCCGACGGACGTTACAGCGTCCGCGGGCTCTCATGGGTCATGCGCGAAACTCTTAAAAAAACATCCATTACCAAAGATGTTAACCTCCATTCGCTCCGGCACACTTATGCAACCCACTTGCTTGAAGAGGGCTTAAACATTGTAACCCTTAAAGAACTCCTGGGACATGCAGAGATTACCACTACCATGGTATATCTGCATATTGCCCAATGTCCGACCATTAAAGCGCATAGTCCTCTCGATACACTTTATAGCCAAAATAATGGTGAAACCTCAATTTGAAGTTGCTCACATTATTAAACGGTTCGGGAAACAATTTGCACAAATATACAACCCAAATGCTTATCAGGCACGTATTTTTAATGCCCTTACACAATGCCGTACTTCACAGCTAGGTGGACATGCAGATGCTTGTGATTGTTGCGGCCAGATAAGTATCAGTTATAACAGTTGCCGCAACCGTCATTGTCCGAAGTGCCAATCGTCCAAGCAGGTTTTTTGGGTCGATGATTTGTTGCAATCAACTCTTGCTGTTAAGCATTACCACATTGTATTTACCCTTCCTCACGAACTGAACAGTGTTTGTATGCTTAATAGTGCAAATTATTACAACCAACTGTTTGCTTCGGCCTGGGCTACTTTACGAACTTTCGGTTATACTAATTTTGGTTCTGAAACGGGTGCTGTTTGTGTTTTGCATACCTGGGGCCAAAATCTCAGCCTGCACCCTCATATTCATTGTATTGTACCAGCAGCAGGGCTTTCCTTATCTGGTAACTGGAAAAATATCGGCCATCGTGGCAAATATTTATATTCGGTTAAACTTTTGAGCATAGGGTTCCGGAGTCATTTTATGAATAACCTTAAAGCGTGGCTTAGTGGGCAAAAATTGCTAAAGCAGTACCAAAGCCTTGTTGATACTGTATGGAGTAAACCCTGGGTGGTCTTTTGCGAGCCTTCCATGGCCAAACCGGAACATGTTGTTAAATACCTCGGAGCCTATCTCATAGAGTAGCTATTAGCAACAATCGTATCCTTAATATCGGCGATAAACAGATAAACAGGTTACATTTCTTCATAAGGATTATTCCGATAATGCCAGGCAAAAGCCAATTACCCTCGATGGTGTAGAGTTTTTACGCCGTTTTTGCCTGCATATTCTCCCCCAAAGGTTTGTTAAAATCCGCAGGTATGGCATTTACAGCTCACATTATAAGGCTTTTCTACAAAAATCAAAACCAAAACCCATTAAGGTTAAAGAACCTTCGCAGCAACGCCTGTTAAGGCTAACCGGGTTCGATATTTTTCTTTGCCCTCATTGTAAGCAGGGCCAAATGCATAGAATTGAAGAACTCCCACGGGTTCGTTCACCCACTGCTTTCTTTTCTATACTTAATAATACCTATTGATGATAACCAAACCTGTAAACCCATTAAGATTATGGGTGTAGGATAATATTGTCTTTTTTGAACGAAAATGATGTGGTTTGATTTTATACTGACTGTTTTTAATAGCAAAACTTTAAAAAACATGCTTTATCTACCTCTTTGTTTTTTAATTTACCTCTCCGCTTTTAGCGTGTTTGCCCTTTATCCCTGAAGAGAAGTCCATAGCCACCAGGCCGGGTTTAGTTCAACCGGGAGTTCATGTTTGGGCTGTTAGCCCACATGAACTCCTATTTATTGTGCCCAGTTATTTATATTCTGTTCCAGTCCATTTTAATATATTATCTTGATCAATGACCAAATCTATGTATCCATTAGTTTTTGTTTTTAAGACCCCTAATCTTTTAGCACCAATACCACTTCTAAAGATATTACCATTTCCAAAATGTATCTCCCAAAACATTCTACCCCACCTTGGCCAAAATGAGGCAATGATAGTGTCCTTGACATTATCTATATTTAGATCATACAACAATGTGATTGTTTTATCTTTTTCATTATAATCAAATCTATCTGAGGTAATCTCGGCTACAGATTTAATACTCATTCTTTCAGATTCTTCAACTTTTACAATCATATAACCATCTAAAACATACCTTTCCTTTTTCTCGACAGGAGGATCATTATTAACGCCTTCATTTTCTGAGGTCACATAAACGCTCCAGAAACCTTTCCATTCTTCGATAAGTGGGTCACTCCATGAATAACCAAATTCTTCAGTTTTAATAAAATGCCCATCACCCAAATAGGTATAAAAAAAGTAACTATTGCCACAACAATTTCCCCCACAGGCAGTAACATGTTCGACTAATACATCAATTGTATTATTACTATCAAAATCCCGTTGATCTATTATATTTAAACAATTTTCATCTTTATAATCAATCAAAACGTATGATTGGCCATTAATTTCGGCAATTAATGAATTGTATAATTGATTATCTATTTTTTCGATAGAATATTTAATGTTATTGCCTCCTTTTATAATTTTTTTGAAACCATCATCAATTTTGTAAAGTGAACCTTTATAATTGTTTATTGAATAGGCATTATATTCAATCCTAACGTCTCCTTTTGTATTTTTAATAATAGGGCTTTGATCTCCATATGAGTTAGAAGTTTCAGAATTGCTCTGAAAGAAAATAGCCCAAACCACACCAATTATTGTTGCAATTGCAGCTATCAATCCAATAATTTGATTTCTTTTTTTTACATTTTTTTTCATATCAAAAGTCTTTCAATGGAAATAAAGGTCTTTGTCATAATTGCCCACAACGATGGCGGTATGGCCAGTAAGGGATTGCGGAACTACGTTCCTGTCAACCGAGACGAAAGATTGATGCGGGTGATGACCTTCGCATACCTCTGAAACCCTTATTGGCTATACCGCGTGTTGTAGGCTGGCTTTATTAATATACATCTCCAGGATTTGCTGGATTCAAAAAGTAAATCATCAAAAAAACAGCAACCCAACCAACGGCTCGAATTGTCAATCCTTTTTGTAAAGTCCATTTTGTCTGAACATTGCCTTCTATCAACGAAGAACCAACAATTGAAACTGATAAAGAAATCAATGCTTTTAATCCAATTAGTTGAATACCATTAAATGCTTTACCAAGCCATTGTTCTCCTGTAAATATTAAAATTACACACAATAACAATAATGGAATTCCTACAAATAATTGAGTCCTTAAGTATTTACCTTTCATATGCCTAAATTTTTTATGAAAACCTTTAGTCGAAATATTTCTTTTCGTAAAATCTTCTTTTATACTTTTTTTTGTATCAGATGAGGCAAAAGTGTTTACTAATCTTTGAATTGTCTCATAAGACCTATCATTTATTGTATATGTAGTCAGTTGGTGCTTTTTTGTTATTTGACCAACAACGTCAATTACTTGAAACGAAACAGGTAGAAAATTCTCAATAGTGACTAAATAATCTGACTGCAAATCTTTACTTAAGAAAAAATCATATTCTTGATGAGTCTTGCCAATTGCAATATTTATTGTGCTTAAAACATTTGAGTGCTCATTAATAAGATTTGAAACCAAAGCTTGTACAGCAACCCTGTCGTTTTTCGCATTAGGATAATTTGAGATGAAATCAGCCAGTTGTTTATCCAGATTATTTTTGGCATGCAGAATTTTCTCAGACGAATAGTCACTCATTACTAATCTTCATTAATTATCTCAACAATTTGAGCAAGCAAGTATGTTGTGCTTGAAAAATCAACGGATTCTTTAATCAAGTAGCTGCTTGATTCAATTATCTTTTGTACTATTTCAATATTTGCTTTATCAAGTGTCGCTAATTTTTGAGCAATTTCAACTTTTTTGGACTCATACATCCATGTATTAACCTTTTGGTCATTAGCTAATTTGTCAAGTAAAGCCTTAATTCTTTGTTCTTTCATGATTTTTATTTTAATAATTGATATTCATGTGGTGCTGTCTTTTTAAGCTTGCCTACAACTATTTATAGGTGCATAAAAACTGCACCTATTTTCCGGTTTTTGACAAATAGGTGCAGTTTTCCTTCCTTTCTTCTCCATCTCTTTTCCTTTTCATTAATTCACCCCAATATACCAAACTCCCCGTTACCTGTCAATACCTTCGTGTATATATTAATCAACTAATTATCAACTTATAGAGTGCAATCTTTAACTGGTTGGTCTTTTAAAGTTGTCTGAATAATTAGTTATCAGGTAATAGCATTCAATTAGGTGGCGGTCACGAGTCACAACCAACCAACAGAAGCTCATGAAGAGATAGCAAATAATCATGAAAATAAAGGTTCAGACAATTTATAAATCTGTGCAATCTGCTCAATTTCCTTCTCTCATCTCCATCAACAACTTTTCCACCCATTTTTCTTGCCTTTTTCCCACTCTTCAACTATATTTGAAAACCTAAATCAGTAAAAATTTACCGGAATATAAGCAATAAGTAATACCCTTAAGTCTCAGCATCATGGTTAAAGCAATAATTGTCGACGACGAAATTTTCTCGCGTTGTTATATCGAAACATTACTGAAAAAATTTGTACCGGAAATAGAGATTGTTGCCAGTGTCGGTACACTTAAAGAAGCTGTCTGTGCAATAATGAACAAGAAACCCTCGCTGGTTTTCCTCGATATTGAACTGCCCGATGGCAAAGGCTTTGAAATTCTCAACTACGGGTTCGATCACGAAATAAAGGTTATCTTCATATCGGCACACTCGCTTTACGCAATACCGATGTACGATTATTTCCCCATTTCCTTTATCCTCAAACCTATCGACGAATTTAAATTTGGACTTGCTGTCAGAAAAGCCATCGAATCGGTAAATACAGATAGAAAGATGCGCGAATGTATGACCGGCTCTGTCATTCCGGATATAATTCCGGTTAAAGGATTTGAAAATACCAACCTGGTTCCTGCGCATGATATTCTTTATATGGAGTCAGACGACAGTTATGTTTCCATTTACGCTACCAATCAACCTACAATATGTGCCTGCCAGAGCCTCACTCATTACGAAGAATTATTGCCCTATCCGCACTTTTTGCGGGTACACCAGTCGTTTCTGGTAAATGCAAAAAAGATAACGAGTATCAGCAATACAGCTTCGGAACTAATCCTCTGTAACAATAAAAGTATCCCTGTATCGCAACGGAGGCGTCAGATGGTGAAGGAATATATCAGTTCACTGGAAAAAAGCAAAATGAAAATGACCAATTTGGAACTTATCCGTTAAACTGGAAACCGGAATGGTACAAAACCACTAATTAATTTTCAAATTCCCCCGAAACTTCATCACTTACCCCAAAAACTCAATCGAATACCAAATGGGCTTTGACTGATTCTTTTTAACTATTTATATTCGTTCGGTTAATTGAAATCAACACAATGGAACGAATACTATTTTTCTCAGCATTTTACCCTGTAAAAACACTATCTTCTTCAATCATGTTATTAGTAATTCAACCTTATATGGAACATTCATCATATAAACAAAACAACCCGAAACAAACTAGTTAAACATATATTATTCAACTTTAAAAAGTAAGCAAATGAAGCAGTATTATTTTAATTACTTAAAAATGACAGGGATAGTCATTTCAGGTATGGACAAGGAACAGGATATCTGGACAGAGGAAACTGAAGCTAAATCGGCACATAATGGCATTAAAGAAGACTACAATCGTATAATCAGTAAGAATGATATGGTTGTTGGACTCGAAACTACCGGCATAACAGCAGCAAAAGATAATGCCATTTATTTGTTATGCAAAATTACATTGAAAATTACAAAAGCAATGAGCGCCTACGCAAAATCGCGCAACGATTTGGTTCTATTACCAAAGGTAGAGCATTCTTATACTTCGCTATCGCGTGGGCCGGAACTGGAAGTTATTGCCCGTTGTGCAAGCATTCTTGATCTTGCGCAGGAGAATTTAGAGAAGTTTACCTCCTATAAAGTTACACAGGAAAAAATCGATGCCGGCCGTCAGCTAATTAACACCTACGACAAACATTCCGGTGACCGTGGTACAACACGAAGCAGTATAACAGTCGGCTTTTCGGAGTTGGACAACCAAATGGCCGAACTAAAGAAAAAGTTTGATATTCTCGATGATACAATCGAATCGCTCATAGAAGATGAAAGTTTTCTCGCACGCTACAACTCATGGAGAATGATTATCGATTATGGAAAAGGTAAAACATTGAAAAATAAACCGGAGAATAACCAATCTGAATCATCTGAAAGTCAGGAAACAGAAAAAATAGTTTAGTACTTTCTTTCTGTTCTTAAAACATGTTGTGATTAAAAACAATATTTCATAACAAAACAGAATAAACATTTATAACAAATAGTGCCAGATATCCAAAGGCCTGTGTTGGGAATAAACCCCTGGCACAGGTTTTTTTATGTCAATTTACTTTAAATACCCGAAACATATTTCAAAAATGACATAACTTGTTTTTAAGCATACAAGATGTTCTATGAAAGCATCGGAACTTCACATGAATTGCATA
>JAHEEB010000980.1 GCA_024640925.1 Bacteroidota bacterium
TGTGGATGAAATTCCCGGCATTATTGACTTAGTGGTAGAATATAAGGCCGATATTTTTGCCTTTGCTCGTTATTGCCCAACCAGTTCAGAAAAAAGCACCCATTTAACACCCGAACAATACAAAGATTTATTAGAAGTATGCTGGCAAAAATTTGAAACTTATAAAGACAGTGAAACCAGTTTTAACCTCAAAGACCATCTTTGGACACTCTTCCTATACGAAAAGGGACTTTTTAAAATCCCTGAAGATTTAAAAGACGATGTTATTTACGATGGTTGCAATTGTTCAAACTGTCATTTGACTATTCTCCCTAAAGGTGAAATTATGGCTTGTCGACGTTTTGAAAGTACCGTAGGAAATGTATTCAAAGAAAAGCTTTATGACGTATTCACAGGCGACAAAATAAACTATTTCCGTGATTTCGACAAATTCGAGAAATGCTCGAAATGCGAATTAAAACGGTTTTGCCGAGGCTGTCCGGCAGTAGCTTATGGCTATACCGGTAACTTTTACGGAACAGACCCTCAATGTTGGAAACAAATAGAAAATTAAATATGAAAGCTGTTGTGTTAAACCACACCGGAACTCCCGATGTTTTGAAAGTGAGCGAAGTGCCAATCCCCACGGTAAAACCCGGTTGGGTTTTAATAAAAGTAAAAGCTTTTGGGCTAAACCGCTCCGAACTGATGATGCGTGAATACGAAGGCGATGCTTCGTATATTCAATTGCCTCGAATATTGGGTATTGAATGTGTTGGGGTAATTGCCGACGGTTCAGACTCTCATTTTACAGTAGGGCAAAAGGTAGTTGCTCTAATGGGCGGTATGGGTCGCTCGTTCGATGGCAGTTATGCCGAATATGCCCTAATCCCTTCCAAGAATGTTTTCACGGTAGATACCAAGTTAGACTGGGCAGAATTAGCAGCCATTCCCGAAACCTATTTTACTGCTTATGGTTCGTTGTTCCAGAGTTTACAACTTGTTTCTAAAGATGTTCTTTTAGTGCGGGGCGGAACAAGTGCAGCGGGTTTAGCGGCGATTCAACTTGCCAAAAGCACTGGTGCAAAGGTTTTGGCATCGACCCGCAAAGAATCGAAACAGGAGTTGCTAATAAAACAGGGCGCCGACCATGTTTTGATTGAAGATGGCACGTTAGCCCAACAGTTGAAACAACTTTATCCGCAAGGGATTAACAAAGTTCTGGAATTAATAGGCCCATCGACACTTAACGAGTCGATGAGTTTGGTAAAGCTGCACGGTATTGTTTGCGTTACCGGAATCTTAGGAAAAAAGGCAACCATCGACAACTTCTATCCCATAAAAGATATTCCTTCGGGCGTTTACCTTACATGCTTTATGAGTAATTCGCCCAGTCAAATAATAATTAACGAATTATTTACACGCTTATGGGAATACAATTTACACCCTGTAATAGCCCGAACTTTTGGGTTGGACGAAATAATAGAAGCTCACAAATTGATGGAAAGCAACGAAGCAAACGGAAAAATTGTAGTAGTAAACAAATAAATATCAAACAATTAATAAATAAAAAATTATGCCACACGTAACTGTAAAAATGTACCCGGGTTGTACTCAAGAGCAAAAAGACAAGTTGGCTCAGGAGATTACCAACACTATTATGACAATTGCTCAAAAACCGGAAGCTGCAATTTCTATTGCTATTGAAGAAGTAAAAGAAGCCGAATGGATGACTAAAGTTTACGATACAGAAATCCGTCCGAACATGGAGAAATTGTATAAGAAACCGGGCTATTGAATCAATCTTTAAAATTACCTTGCACGTAATTTTAATTATAAATTCGGGGAGTTGTCAAGTTTGGCAACTCCTTAATCAATAGCTTAAAAAACGTATCATTATGTCAGCAATTACTGAAGATAACAAACGGAAAGTTACCACACATCGTCTGAAAGAAATGAAAGACCGTGGCGAAAAAATATCGATGCTTACAGCATACGATTATTCTATGGCTTCGATTATTGATGAGGCAGGTATGGATGCAATATTAGTTGGTGATTCCGCATCTAATGTTATGGCAGGGAATATAACCACCTTGCCTATGACCATTGACCAAATGATTTATCATGGAACATCGGTTATGAAAGCTGTGAAACGAGCTTTAGTAGTAGTTGATATGCCTTTTGGTACTTGTTCGGGAAATCCGGAAAAATCGTTGGAAGCTGCCATTCGTATTATGAAAGAAACCGGAGTCGACACCCTGAAAATTGAAGGTGGCGAAGAAATCATTGAAGACATTCGGAAAATTATCAATGCCGGAATACCTGTAATGGGACACCTTGGATTAATGCCACAGTCGATTAACAAATATGGAACTTATACTGTTCGCGCCAAAGAACAAAAAGAAGCCGAAAAGCTGATGCGAGACGCTATATTACTCGAAGAAGCCGGTTGCTATGCCATTACACTTGAAAAG
>JAHEEB010000981.1 GCA_024640925.1 Bacteroidota bacterium
GATCGTTTATTCCATCGAAATAGTAAGCGCTATTTGTATTTCCGCATCGATCTGTTGTAAGTGTTGCTCCATCTATTATGCCATTGTTCCCATAACCACTTTCGTCGTTAGCATTGCCGTTAAAAGGATAATATGCAACCAGTCCGTTTGTCAAATCAAATCCACAATCCTGATTACAGGCATTTACCGTAATAGTGAATGAAGCTGAATCTATTATGCCTGACTTATAACCAAGTACTTTTAATATTCCGCTGGTTGCACTTTCGCCAAAATCGAGGCTTACTGTGTCGGAACTACCATGTATAGTAACCCCTGAACCACTATAACTCCAGGAATAATTCAACACGCCATCCATATTTTTAGCAGAATAACTCACATTTTTATCACCTTGGCAAACGTTTTCCTGTCCTTCCATCCAACTTGATGGAACAAAATTGCCACAATTACAATGATATAAAATATTGATCTCTGATGAACTTAAAACCCGGTTATATATGTAAATGTCGTCGATAACACCTTCATAAAAGAAATAGCCATTCGGTGAAATAGTAGTAGTGGCCCATCCAATCATTAAATCCTGTGTTGTGTTAATATTTCCAGAAGCACCTGCTTCACCTGCCTGTTGAACCCCATCTATATAGTATTTTATTGAATTCTCAGAATAGTTATAAGATGCTGTGAGGAAATGCCACTCATTGTTGTTAAGAATATCTTCACTACATATAACTCCACATGCAGCATAAAACAAAATATGTCCGTCTTCCGGGCAATATGATCCCTGTGATGCATTTAAGACAAATAAATTGCCATTGCAGTATCCCGGGTATTGCGTATTTATAAGGTGAGCTTCATTAGGATCAGAAGTTTTCATCCAAAGTGCAATGGTAAAATCCTGGTCATTACTAAAGGGGATCTGGGAATTATTCAGTACAGTTATCCGGTCGTTTATTCCATCGAAATAGTAAGCACTATCCGGGTTTCCGCACCGATCGGTAGTAAGTATTGCTCCATCGACTATGCCGTTATTACCATAACCACTTTCATCATTGGCATTTCCATTAAATGGGTAATAGGCTACTAATCCATCTATCGGAATCTGTGATAAAAGCCTACCTGATATCAGAATTAGGGCAATTAGAAATCGAAGTGCTTTCACAGGAAGTTAATTTAAGATTGGTTCCATTTGGTTGTTAATAGTCCTTCTGATTCCCGAAACTCCTGTCAGTCCTAAATTAATTCCCAGGTAAATTTCATGTGAACCGGAAGTATAAGAAGAAATATTACTCACCGTATACTCATAGCTGTATCCGGCATATAATCTTTTATATATGTTTAATCCAACTAAAAACTTCATGTTTTTGGTTGAACTATAAGATAAGGCAACCCAATTGAGTTTCCACACCAATTTGGTATGTAAATCAAGATTTATCTTTTCATCTGCTATTTTCTTTAAGGCAGCTGATGGTTCGAGGTAAAGCATTTCGCTTCTGATTCGGAATTTATAGCCGCCAATTAAAAAGTAACTGGGCTTTTCTTCGATACTGCTGTTCAAGTTTAATTCATCAGGAAAAAGTTTATTTGCCGATAATCCGATAAAATAGGTGTTGTTATAGTACAGTAGTCCGACATTTGAATTAAAACGAAAGGAGGTATTCTTCCCGTTGAACAAATAGGAATCGTTGCTTTGATTTGGCTTTAACTCTGAAGTGTTTAAGGAGTAAATGGATCCATTTATAGACAATCCAAAAGAAAGATTTGTTGCCAGATTCACAGGAAGATGATAAGCATAAGACAAACTCAAACCAGTATTAGATAAAGGCCCATTTCGGTCACAATATATATTTGCGCCTATTCCAACTCGATTTTCGGTTTTTAATGGTCCTTTGTTCACCATTCCCTTTGGAGTATAAAAATCGTACTTCCCAATTCGAACATTTCCGGCCAGAAAAAAAGTGCTCGGTGCAGAAGGAAAATCCTGCCATTGTCTTTTTACCGATAATTCGGCTACAGGATAGTTTTCTGCACCTGTAAATGCCGCATTAACAAACGATGGAAAAAGGTAATAATTCTCATAAATGGATCTTTCTTGTGAATATGTATTATCCAAACTCATTAAAAGGGAAGTAAATACGATCATATGGTATTTAAGGTTGGACATTTGAATAAATTCAAACTTACTTTATTTTAAGATGGGAAATACAACAAATAAGTTGCGCCTAACTCGCTGAACTTTAGCAAAAATGTATAAATAAACATATTTATAGCAATTAAACTTTGATAAGTAAAACGAATCAACGTATTTTGGATGCTTTTACAATTTTTCGTAATTAGTATCGGGGGTAGATTTGTTGACAAAAATTTTTGCATTTAACCTGCTTCCTTTTCAGGAGTCATGAATTATTAAAGATTGACATTTTTAATTTGGCAGATGCTCTTCTTGATTTATCAATTG
>JAHEEB010000241.1 GCA_024640925.1 Bacteroidota bacterium
TTTTATAAATTTATAGTTTCCGGAAATCTGTTTATTTGCAATAGCAGCACCAGTGCCATTATTGCTATATTTATTAAGAGAACTGCCAGTTAATGTATTATTTAAAACCAGTATTTCGTTTTTTGGAGTAATTACAACATCGTTTAATTGATATGAGTTATCTGGTATCGATTCATTGAGCTGCCATAATTTTGATCCTGTTAATGAGTAAGAAAGCAAACTCTGGTTTAAACTGTCAGTTGCCGCAACAACAATATTTTGTTGACCTAAAGCACAAACTTTAGCAGTTGAGCCATTTTTCAACATATCATCCCACTTCAGGTAGAATTTAGGATCGGCAAATGCAACCCATTTTGAACCAGCCAGTAATACTTTTTCATCGGGTGTGAAAGCTATATCATTAAAGGTTCCCAAACCAGAATAATCTCTCTCCCAAACCTGTCTGCCCTCTTCAGCCGAATAGGCCTGAAGGTAATAATGATCGGGGACAGTATCCACTATATATGTAGCAAGGTAAATTTTATCGTTAGGACCAATCGTACAAGCTTTTATATGGATATTCCCTAAGTTTTTATTCCAGAGTTTTTTTCCATCACCAGAAAGTTTAAACATCCATGCTGCAGCTGAAGCTGTATCGACTGTAACATTAGTATATCCAACAACAATAACATTGTTATCCGAAGTAACCATAACATCCAGTACTTTGTCGTCAAAAGGTTGGCCAATTGTTTTATTCCAAATCATTTTACCTTGTGCATCGAGTTTAATTATCCAGGCATCGGTAAAAGCAGTATCAGCAGGTTTCATAGAACCTGTAATAATTATACCGCCATCTTTTGTTTCGGCTAGAGCCGCAGCGTTTTCTTTTGTTTGGTTATAGTCTAGTGCTCTTGCCCAGAGGAAATCAGGGGTATTGAAATTTAACTTACGGAATTCCTGCATTCCTAAATCACTTGCTTTCAGGTTAAAAATATCCAGATAATAAGCCCCATCAGGATAATTTCGGATAAATTCATTATAAGCCTGAAGGGTTTTGACTCGTTTAGCCATCTCGTACATTAACTGATGCTGATGTTTACGGGCTTCTGGTATTTCAAGTGCATCGGGGTATTTCTCGATAAATGACTGGTATGCCTCAAGAGTATTCTTTTGTTGGGCTGTTGTATATGCTATTGCATTTCTGAGCTTAATTGCTACCTGAACATAAGCAGATTCAGGATATCTACTAATATAACGATTAAATGCTTCTTCTGTATTTTTTACTTTTGCATCATCAAGGGCAATCAGGTATATATGTTTTCTTGCCTTTTCAGCCTGGGCTGCTTCGGGGAATTTATCTAAAAACTCCTCGTAGGCAGCAAGGGTATTTATTTTTTCATATTTTCTGAATTCAAATTGGTTACGAATATGAACAACATTATCGTAATGCTTATAATTTGGAAATAAAGCAAGTACCCGATAAACAGCATCCAGATTATTTTCTTCACGTATATATTTAATCAAACGGGCATCAAGTGCCTCTACTGCAATTTCAACTTTTTTCTTAACAGGTCTGTTGGTCTTCCTGGTCTCAGTATTAGAAAAGTACTCGCCAATAATATCGATATCTTCCTGTACCAGTTCATTTTCCCGGCCTTTCATTTTAGAAACATACCTATATGCTTCAACAATGTCGAAAAAGGGCGACTTATCGTCTCCTAAAACAATGGCATAGCCAAAATTTGCAGCTACATTTAAAGAATCTGTTTCTAATGTTTTAGCAAATGATTCTTTTGCTTTGTCAAATTCACCTTTTTCAAGGCTTTTATATCCCCGTTTATTTTGAGCTGATAATGTAATAGTTAATAGAGATAATATTAAGATTATAGTATAATTACGTTTCATAATATATAGTTTGTGGGGTTGGTTATTTTTTTAATAAAGTAAATTCTACCCTTCTGTTTCTAGCTCTTCCTTCTTCAGAAATATTCGTATCGATAGGTTTAGATTCACCATATCCAACTGCTTGCATTCTTACAGCTTGAATTCCCTTCGATTGCAAATATTGAACAACAGACTTTGCCCTGCCTTCAGATAGTTTCTGATTATATGAATCGCTCCCATCGCTATCCGTATGTCCACCAATTTCAATAAGCTTAATGTTATTCTTTACCATAAAAGCAATTACTTTGTCCAATTCTGGATATGACGCAGGTAAAAGAGTTGTTTTGTTAAATTCAAAGAATATATTCTGAAGTACAATTGATCCACCTTCTTGAATGTTTTCGAGTCCTTGTTTAAACTCGTCCGATTCAATTTTAGGCTTAACAAAGCTAACTTTGCCCGATGACTGGCAATTATAAGCATCATATGCCTTGTATATATATTCACCTTCTGCTAAGCCCTTTAAATCAGCTCCTTTCATACCATTGTCCCATTCAACTCTATATGGTGGCGTTCCACCAATCATCCCAATCTTAACATGACCGTCATTTGCAGCTTTAGCAATTTTCCCTGTAAAATAATCGTATCCACCGGTAAAGGAAGAATCAATTATTTCGGATTCAAAATCATGTGCAACACAAGGACAATCGTTACAATTTTCAAGCAGCCTAATTTCAATATCATCGAAAAAATAATATGCGTATTCTTTATTTCGAAGATTCTTCATATTCTTATCTGTGGCAACATAATTTGTATTTTCATATGATTTAAAATTTCCAATGGTGAAAAATTGTTCACCTCCCTGAGCTGTAAAAACAGTACAGATCTCTTCCCAATCTTCTATATTATCAAGAAACAAGCCCACTTTATTATTTATTTGAGGTTTATAGGGCAGGTTTACCATCAAGTCGTTTTTTACTTCTATATCGCTGAAAAACACACTCAGTTGATCAACAGCAAATTTCGAATAAGAAGCCAATCGATAGTAATATGTAACACAATACTTTTGATCTTTTATCAATGGTTCGGAAAGCGTACCCTGGATGTATTCGCGATACCCATCATCAGTACCACTCAAAATAGCTCCTACATACCCATCACCTTCTTGCGGTTCACTTTCACCTGCAAAGTTTTTTGGTACACTTACACCATCAACTTTATTATTTGAGCATCGGTTAAAATAATCCGGCGTCGCACCTGTTGGGTAGGTCCAATTTCGCACAAGTTTATGCGAATTATCTTTTGGAGTATAATCTTGTGGACATTTCTCATAGTCTTCGAAACTACAATTAATAACCAGATTGGGTGCTTGTGCATTCATATTGCCAATAGTAAGCAAAGATAATGCAACGACTAAAAGGCTTAGTGCCCAGTTTTTTATCATGGTGCAATATTTTGTGGTTAAAAACACTACCAAAATAATGAAAAATGAGCGGGAAATCAAAGACCAAATTGTATTAGTTCAATGAAGCAGCCATACAACATAGTAAATTTCCAATAATTCTGACAATTGAAAATTTGCTTTTTTGCTTATAATCTGGAGTTTCAGAAGAAATCTTTTTAAAATAGATTTATTATTTTGTAAGAGTCAATACAATATTTAATAATATATCCAGAATTTTTAACTTAGCGGTCAAGAAAATCTTTTAGATGAAGAAACTGATTGACACCTTACAAGTAATTGACAATAAACGACTTAATAAAGAATTTTTTGTATTACTACTTCAATCCGATAAACAACTACCTGAAATATTACCAGGACAATTTGTTCAAGTAAAAGTTGAAGGATCCCCAAGAACTTTTCTCAGGCGACCTATTTCAGTCTATGATGTTGATTACTCACAACAATCAATATCTCTGTTAATAAAGATTGCAGGAGATGGTACAAGGCAATTGTCAAAATTAATACCAGGTGAAAAGTTAAATATTATTTATCCCCTGGGAAATTCTTTTTCAAAACCTTCGGACAATAGACTGTTATTAATCGGAGGTGGCACAGGTGTTGCCCCATTATTATTCCTTGGAAAATATCTCAGGAAGCAATATAACATTGTTCCGGAATTCCTTTTAGGATATAGATCAAAAGACCTTGCTATTGAACTGGAGAAGTTCGAAGAAATTGGTAAAACATATATTACAACCGAAGATGGATCTCTGGGGCATAAAGGATTTGTAATACATCATCCAATACTTTTTGATGAGAAGAAAGAAATTAATATGATTTATACCTGCGGGCCTGAAGTGATGATGAAGGAAGTAGCAAAATATGCTAATAATAAAAACATTGCTTGCGAAGTGTCCCTTGAAAATCTTATGGGTTGTGGTATAGGTGCATGTTTATGCTGTGTTGTTGATACAATTGACAATGGCAACGTGAATACATGTACAGAAGGTCCTATTTTCAACACCAAACAATTAAAATGGCAGATTTAATAACAAATATTAGCAAGCTTAAGCTTAAAAATCCGGTAATGACTGCTTCGGGAACATTTGGATTTGGAACCGAATACAGCGATTTTATTGATTTATCAAAATTAGGTGGAATAGTTGTAAAAGGTATTACACCAAAACCCAGACAGGGAAATCCATATCCACGAATGGTCGAGACAGCCTCGGGAATGCTAAATGCTGTAGGTTTACAAAACAAAGGAGTTGATTATTTTATAGAACATATCTATCCGGAAATTTCGCAATATAATACTGAGATAGTAGTGAATATTAATGGTGGATCCATTGAAGAATATTGTGAGGTAGCCTCAAAAATAAACAACCTCGATAAGGTTAATGCTATTGAATTAAATATTTCTTGTCCAAATGTTAAGCAAGGTGGAATGTTATTTGGAATACATTGTCCTTCTGCAATTGCTGTAACTAAAGCTGTACGCGATGTATACAATAAAACATTAATAGTCAAGCTTTCGCCTAATGTGACCAACATTGTCGAATTTGCCAAAGCTGTTGAAGATAATGGTGCAGATGCAGTATCGTTAATTAATACATTGTTAGGCATGGCTATTAATTCAAGAACTAGACGTCCATCACTCTCAACTGTTACAGGTGGTTTGTCAGGTCCGGCAATTAAGCCTGTTGCTTTACGAATGGTATGGCAGGTTCATAAAGCTGTTAAAATACCGGTAATAGGAATGGGTGGAATTATGAATGCAACGGACGCTATTGAGTTCATATTAGCTGGAGCATCAGCTATTCAAATAGGTACAGCCAATTTTATTAATCCGGCAATTACAGTTGAAATTGTTGAAGGGATAAATGATTACCTGGAACAGAATAAGTTTAAATCGATTTCTGATTTAGTAGGAGCATTAGAGTGCTAAAACTTCTTAATGTGTCATTCAAGAACAATACAATTTAAATTATTTCGGACTGATTAAAAAAAGAGAACAGGAAGATTTGATAGTAAGACCTATTTTCTTTGAATTATTTCAAATGTATCATCATCATACAATAAAATAATGCGTTCTACAGAAGTATTACTTGAGTTTACATTTGTAATCTTCGGTTTGCTGTTCAAATCTACTAATTCGTCCGATATTCGCTTTTCCTTTGTATTATTATCTTTAGATGAGTTTTCCTCAGGTTCTTTTGTTGTTTTTAATTGAGAGAAAAGATCGACATTTTGGTTAGGATTGCTCTTTTCTTCTTTTGTTTGATAAGTCAGTGCTTTTAACATCGGACCTTTACCCAGTAATAGCCATTCTGCGCTTATTTCAGAAAAATATTCGAGTGTTTTAATTAAAAAATCATAACTGGGGTTATTTCTACCGCTTAAAATATGTGAAATACTAGAACGTTGCACTCCTATTGACTCTGCAAACTGTGCAGAACTCAATTTATAATGATCAATAAGTAATAAAATTCTATCTTTCATGGTTACATTTGTAATTTGCATTTGTAAACACAATCTACTTTTCTTTGCATTTACATTTGTGAATTATATGTTTAATGTAAATATAATGAATTCGTATAATTTACATATTTAATATTTATTTAATCCTCATGATATTCATATTTTAAGTTATATGAATTATATAAATAACTCATTTTCTTTGTGTTGTAATACCATTTCTCGATATTTTATACTTATTTACAATTATATCCTGATTTTACTTTAATTATTGCTTAATATAAACATTATAATTGACTGATTAATAGTAATTTATGAGTATTATATTATAGTATGCAAATCCTCTGTATACCAGATTATTTAATTTGTAATTTGTTTACTTTTGTTATTTACAATTGTGTAGTTGCCTTATTTTCTCATCAATTTATCGTTGTTTTATGTGAATTATGTGTTCACTTTTGTGAATTTTTACTACTTTTTTGTTACTTTATTAATCCTATCATTTTATGAGATTCAAATCATGGATATAAAAACTGGAGGTATACTATTTTTTATTTTCTCCCCAGATAGATAGAGAAAAAAATGAATAGGTATTTCAATCCATATAAATTCAATAAACCAGATTACATTAGAGAATGTGCAAATTGTAAATAGCAATTTTACACGGTGCTTTTAATATGTTTTGTTTAAATGCCCTGGACACGATTTCTTCAGCCACTAACCGACCAAAGAGAGCTCATCGAAGATAATGCACGAATAAATTTTCTTTTACTTCATAGGAATAGTACAAATGTTTTGGCTTTGCCA
>JAHEEB010000982.1 GCA_024640925.1 Bacteroidota bacterium
CTGTAATGCTGTTTGTACCTGTACCTGCTGTAATTGACCAACCTGTAGGAACAGTCCATGTATAAGTTGTTGCATTGGGAACAGCCGTAATGCTATAAATTTGTCCTGTTAAAGCCGGACACTGAGGCGTTGTTCCGGTTATTGTTCCTGGTACAGCTGGCGTACCTGGATTTACTGACATTGTAATTGTATTGGAAGTAGCAGGACTACCACTTTTACATTTTGTTGTTGTATTCGTAAGAATTACATTGACTACATCTCCATTAACCAAAGCAGAATTAGTATATGTTATGGAACTAGTTCCAACAGTTGCACCATTTAGTTGCCATTGATAAGCCGGGCTTGTTCCTTCGTTTGTTGGTGTGGCGGTAAAAGTAACACTTGTACCAGGGCAAATTGCTCCGGAAGGACTAGCTGCAATAGTAACACTTACGGGTAATATAGGATCTTCAGCAACTGTAACATCAGGGCCCTGTTTAATACACCCTTTTTTGTCTTTAATCCAAGTTTGATGAAGTCCTCCAGGTACAGTATTAAAACTATTACTTGTCTGATAACCGCTGGCACCACCTGTTGTAATCGAAAAAGAATACGGCGAAACTCCACCAAGAGGATCAGCTGTAAGAGTAATAACCCCATTACTCTGCCCCAAACAGGCATTTACTGTTGTCGAACCCGTGATAGCAGGAACAAATTCTGGTATTGTATCTCCCGGGAAATAACCACCAGGTTCAAAGTGTATCTCACCATTTGCTGTACATGAGTTTGCATCAGTTATAACAATACGATAATATCCTATATCAATATTTGTGGCAGTTTGAGATGGTTGACCAATTGTGGTCCATGTGGGAGCAACAACCTGCTCCTGCCAGTCAAAACCGTAAGGAGTTGTTCCTCCGGAAACGGTGGCAGTTATTATTCCGTCACTACCATCTTTACAGGTAAGACCTTTAACAAGATTTGCTGTAACTGTAAGTACTGCAGGTTGAGTTATAACCAGTGCTGGATTCAAAACTTTTATACAAGTAGGAACATCTGTTTTATACATCTCAACAGAATGAGTACCTGCAGATACCGTATGAACAAAGCTTGGTAATCGCCAGGTACCTCCATCAACTCTATACCTATAGGAACCAGTAGTCCCACCACCAGCGGGGCTTGAAATAGATATCGTTCCAGTACCTCCATTACATAAAGGATTAGTTGAATTAACAGTTGCAGTAAGTTCTGAATTTTGAGTGATCACATGGTTTTCGATTAACCTTGAACAAGCTGGTGCTGCAGCATCACGAATATAACAAGCATATGTACCTGCTCCAAGGTTTGTAAAGCTTCCACTTGATTGCCAGGAAGAACCTCCATTAATAGAATACTCATAGGTTCCAGAACCACCAGTGGGTGTTCCAAAAGTTATATTACTGGTTGTATATCCATAACAGGTTATATTGGGAGAGGCAGCGATTGTAACAGTCAATTGGGTAGGTTCGGTTATTGTCACACCTGAACTAAGAACAACAATGCATGAAGGATTTGCAGCATCTCTAATCCAAACAGGATAGGTAGCTGGACCTAGATTGGTAAATGTATAGTTCGGACCAGCATACCAATTAGTCCCACTATTTATACTATATTCATATGCCCCTGAACCTCCGGAAGGAGAAGTCAGGGCAATGGAGCCATTACTTGCACTATAACAATTACTATTTGTTGAAGTATAAGTAGCACTTAGAACGGGAAGTTCGGTAATAGTAACTGTGCTAATTGCACGGGTACAGGTGGTTACGTCAGCATCCTGCATCATTAAATTATATGTATTCGGCGTCAATGGGCTAAAAGCTCCTGATGCATGCCAGGAAGAACCATTATCTATTGAATAATTATAATTTCCATGACCACCAGTAGGTAATGAAAAGTTTATTTGTCCATTGCCATAACCAAAACAAATTATGTTGGTTTGGGATATTGTTGCATCTAAAGAGTCAGGTTGGGCAATAAATGGGTTGCTGACAGGAGTATAATCAATTCCTCCTGTCCTGACAGATAGAAAATATGTTCCTGCCACAAGACCAGAAAAAGTATGACTAACATCTGTAGTTGGTCCGTACTGAATAGTGGGATCGGGTGGGGTAACCAATATACGGGTTAAGTAATAAATATAGTTTGGACCACCGCCTGAAATCGAAGCCTGTATTGCTCCATTTGCTTTTTTATAGCAATCGGCATTGGTTACAGTATAACTAACTGTCTGAGCATTTGAGGCAATAACCAATGCTGCACAAATTGCTATGAGACCATATCGAATATGTGTTAACCTACTCATTTTACCAAATTTTAAATTATTCAGTTAGCTTATTATATATCAGTAATATAAGTTACAAAAAAAATTGTCTTAATACTTCTTAAATTTAAGTAAGTAGAAAAACACTGTAATATCATTAGAACACAGCTT
>JAHEEB010000983.1 GCA_024640925.1 Bacteroidota bacterium
TCCAGGCATTATTTTTATAACAACTAAATTTTATTTGGGAGTTTTCATTATCAATCCTGGTTACCGATTCTGGATTTCTGTTGTTTAATGCAATCCATTCTTTTACTCTGGTGTAAATAAGACTTGAACTATAACTTGTGTCAAATGTAAGTATCAACGGTTTCATGCCATCTTTTGTCAGTTTGAATTTAGGAACCGTTTGAGAAAACATATATCCATTAAAGGATAAAATAACAAACAATATCAAATATATCTTTTTCATAGATTTTTAATTGGTCTACTTTTTTGAACCAACTAAAATCAAAATGGGTTTTAATCTCTTTTTTATGGCAACACTAAATAAACGAATACATCCTTCAATTATTACATAATTTATTGATTTTCTTGGTTTATGTGTATCAAACGAAACAAAAAGATGCTGAATTTAAGATACTTCCTTAAGAAAAAAAAGGCCGTCTTGCACTTTAAAGACGGCCACTAATCTTATAATTTTTTTTCTAAGCTTTTATGAATCCTTTTGAGACTAATAATTCAGCCATAAGAATAGCACCTCCGGCTGCTCCGCGATTGGTATTATGACTTAAACCAACAAATCGGTAATCAAATACATTGCAGGGTCTTAAACGACCCACTGTGATAGCCATTCCATTTCCATTGTCCCTGTCCTTGCGGGGCTGAGGTCTGTCGGCTTCTTCTTTGTATATAATTGTATTTTCAGGTGCTGAAGGAAGTCCGAGTTCTCGCGGAACAGAGCGATAATTTTTCCAGCAATCGATTATTTCGCTTTCCGAAGGTTTTTTACCTTCGAACTGAACATTAACACAGACTGTATGACCATCAATTACCGGAACCCTGGTGCAATGAGCAGACATTAAAATGGATGTGTCGTTTACAATCTGTCCGTCTTTTATTGATCCAAATATTTTCTGAGGTTCAATTTCCGATTTCTCCTCTTCTCCCTTAATTAGGGGAACAATGTTATCAATCAGATCAAAAGCAGATGGTCCCGGATAGCCAGCTCCCGATAAGCCCTGCAGAGTCACAAGAGTCATTTGTTTAATCTTATACCCCTTTGCCATTAATGCATGCAAAGGAATCATATAACTTTGTATACTGCAATTAGGTTTAACAGCAATAAAGCCTTTATCCCATCCATTATTCTTTTGCTGCACAGGGATTATGTTCACATGCTCATAGTTAATTTCGGGTATTAGCATAGGAACATCAGGTGTAAGTCTGTATGCTGAATTGGCTGATACGACCGCAAATCCGCGGGATGCATATAGTGTTTCAAGAGCTTTCACTTCATCCTTGCCTAGACTAACAGCACAGAAAACAAATGAACATTTGCCAATAGCTTTTTCAACATTACTGGCATCTTCGACCATTAAATCTCTTACATACGATGGTACTTCCGATGAAACATGCCAGCGACCCTGGACTGCCTGGCTATATGTTTTACCTGCCGAAGATGCCGATGCTGCCAGGTAAGTAACATCAAACCATGGATGATTTTCCAGTAATTTAATAAACATCTGACCTACCATTCCGGTAGCTCCAATAATTCCAGCTTTAATTTTTGTATTCATTTTTTATATGTATTTATCGATTTGATTTTTGAGGCTTTCAGTAATTTCAACCAGGGGAAGCCTCAATTCACCTGATGCAATCAATTTGTGTTTCCTGAGAATGTATTTTATAGGGGCAGGGTTAGGTTCTTTAAATAATAAAGGAATAACACTGGAAAGTTGTTTCCAGTCACTTATGACTTCCTTATGTTTATTTTCCTGCATCAACTGATAAATAGTTAAAAACTTTTCGGTATGGATATGTGCCGATGCCAGTATTCCACCTTCTCCACCATGAGCTAAATTAGTCAGAAACATTATGTCTTCGCCTGTAAGTACCGAAAAATTATCGGGTTTTAATGTTAAAAGTTCAATGGATTGACCAATATTCCCGCATGAATCCTTTACTCCAACTATATTTTTTAGCTCTGCCAACTTTAATATGGTTTCATTTTCCATGTTTCTGCCTGTACGATATGGAATATTGTACAAAACCATGGGTAAATGGGTTGATTCGGATAATCTTTTAAAATGTTCGTAAATACCTCTCTGATCGGGTCTGTTATAATAAGGACTTACTGATAAAAAGCCATGAATCTGAATCTTTTCAAAAATCTTTATTTGTTCTGTTATTTTCCTGGTGCAGTTACCCCCAATCCCATAAAAAACAGGTATTCTATTGTTTACATATTCAACAGTTTTATGGGCTAACTCTTCTGCTTCATATTCGCTTAAGACCGGGCTTTCGCCTGTGGTTGCATTGGCTATGATTCCAGAAACACCTTTCTGAATATAAAAATCAATAAGGTTTTTATAAGAAATATAATCGATTTTGTCGTTGCTAAACGGCGTAATAATTGGTAACCAAACTCCACAGAT
>JAHEEB010000242.1 GCA_024640925.1 Bacteroidota bacterium
GAAGGTTTGGAACACTCGTAGGGTTTTAATCAGACTCGAGTGATAGTTGCATTGAGGTTAATAATTCCGAATTTTTTGTGTCTCTTTTGAAAAATCATAATTAATTTCTTATCGGTACAAAAATCTTATATAAATCTAACGAATACAACACATTGATGTATTTTGTTTAATGTTTGTTAAACATTATATTTTTTGATTTAATAAAAATTAACAATTCATCCTTATTTAGAATAAAGTTGTGTTTATTCCTTAAACACATAGTATTTGCAGTGGATATGGTGATTTTAGGAAATGTTTATTATTTAGAAATGTTTAATTGTTTGAAAAAAACATTTGTAAAATGTTTAATATATTCGTATGTTTGTTAAACAAAACAACAATAAAAAAATAATTGCCATGACTGCTATAGAATTTAATTATCAGCTGACGAGCTTAAGTACAAACTTGGAAAGGTTTGCTTTGAGCCTTACTTCGAACAGAGAAGATGCTAAAGATTTATTGCAGGAAACATTTGTTAAAGCAATTTCGTACCGCGATAAATTCATTGATAATACAAATCTGAAAGCCTGGACTTTTACAATTATGAAAAACACTTTTATAAATAATTATAGAAGGGCTTCGAAAGTAAATACAACATTTGATCATACAGACGATTTATATTATCTCAATCTTAAAAATACGAATCATAACGAGTCTTCGCCTGAGGCAGAGCTTTCTACGAAGGAAATAAACAAAGCAATTTCTGAACTTGAAGATGAATTCCGGGTTCCTTTTTTGATGCATACTCAAGGCTACAAATACAAAGAAATAGCCGATGAATTGAATTTAAAAATAGGAACAGTTAAAAGCCGGATTTTCTTTACAAGAAAAAAACTTATGGAGAGTCTAAAAGATTACGAATTTTAGTAACAAACGGTAATATCGTTTAAAAACATCGATGAAAAATATTTGTAAACAAGAAACATGAGCCATTGATATTCAATGGCTTTTTTAATAAATCCAGATGAATAAAAGAAAGATAAATCAGTTAAATCCGGAGCTAGAAAACTAAAAAATAATACCCACCCTTAGAGAAAGGGTGCGACTTGTAACCCTTGGGCTTGAGGAAGTAATATCTGCAAAGCCATCGGTATAGATCAATCCTAGTGATACAGAAGTATCCTTACCAAGCGAATATTCAGTACCTCCACCAATATAATAACCAACATTGAATAATCCGATTTCTTCTTTAATAAAAGCTTTGTCAAGGGTGACAGGGGAATCGTTACTGGTTCCTAAAGCTTTGATGTTTATCTGGCCTGTAAATCCCAGGTTTACAAAAAAAGTAAAATAGCCTATTTCATTACTTTTAAGCTTTAGTCCCAGTGGCACCGAGAGGTAGTTTAATCTGTATTTGAGGGTTGTTCCAGCAGGAAGGGTATCTATGCCATCAGCATTTTCTATTGGCTGTCTGTCGTCGAAAAGGAGCTTTCCTCCTTGAAACCCTGTTGAAATTCCTGTGCTGAGGGCGTAGTTGTCCTGAAAATATCTATCAATGCTAAGTCCTCCGTTTAAACCAAGAAGAGTACCATCAGAATGGACATTCGTGGCCTCGGGCGACAACCATGTAATCTGGGGATCAATGAAAACACCAAATTTTACATTCTGAGTAAAGCCCCAAAGACTTGTAAGAATAGTTAGAGTGAGTAGTATTGTTTTTTTCATACGATTAGATTTAACAAAACAAAAATAAGATTTCTGGAGTGGATCACAAACAGATAATTTTCTGATTTGTTATTATTACGTTTAATTTATTGGAACGTAGGCTATTTTCTTGGTTTCAAAAAACTCTTCTTTGAAATATTCTGAAATATTTTTAACTACAACCTTCTTTTTGAAATCCTTAAGTTCGTCTGATAAATCTCCTCCTTTCAAACAAATAAGGCCATTGGCTATTGTGTTATATTTTTTTGTGGAGATGTTTTTGCGTGTCCAGTTATAAAGCGTTGGAAGGGGGGCTACAGCTCGACTAACAATGAAATCAAATTTATCGTTCACTTTTTCGGCACGTCCAGTTATTGCTTTACAGTTTTCGAGTTTTAATTGCTCAATTACATCCTGGACTACTTTTATCTTTTTTCCAATGGAGTCAACGAGTAAAAAACGGGAATCGGGGAACATTATTGCCAGTGGTATTCCGGGGAACCCTCCACCAGTACCTGCATCCATTACCTGTGTCATGGTTTTAAAAGTAACAAATCTGGCAATGGTTAAGCTATGCAGCACATGTCGAATATAAAGCTGATCAATATCTTTTCGAGAAATAAGGTTTATTTTCTCATTCCATAAAGTATAAATGTTTTGCAATTTCGAATACCTTTCTATTTGAATTTGAGAAAGGTCAGGAAAATAGCGAAGAATTTCTTCCATTAGATATGGTGAGTAGTATGCTTTAGAATGTTGAACAGAAGTTCACGTGCACGGAACAGTTGAGCTTTTACAGTACCTATTGGAAGTTCGAGCTCTGCTGAAATTTCTTCATACGATAGTTCTTCGAAATATCGTAATTCAATTAGTTTTCTATAGCGTGGCTTAAGTTTTGAGACAATAGACCGTAACATGGTAAGTTTTTGTTCCTTAATAAGCGATTCTTCCGGATCAAGAACATGTGCATGGATGTCTTGAGGAGCTTTGTCTTCATCGTCATCAGACTGGTCAAGCGATATAGTGTTTGCTTTTTTCTTCCGGATAAAATCAATACAATTGTTCGTTGCTATTTTAAACAACCAGGTACTGAAAGCATAATTTGGTGCATACTGATCAATATTTTTAAAAGCTTTTCCAAAAGCTTCAATGGTAAGATCTTCTGCATCGCTGGCATTGTTTACCATTTTTAATAACATGAAATATATTGCATCACGGTATCTGTCAAGAAGCTCTGTATATGCTTTTTGATCACCTTTTATAGCTTTTTGCACCAACAAAAAATCTCGTTGCGCCTTTTCCGAAAGATTACTATTTACTTCCATCGTATCTTCTTTCTTCTGAGTGAAAGTGTTAGGTATACTACAAAGTTAAAAAACAAAGAATAGATATCAAATATATAAAAAGTTAACCACAAATTCTTTTCTTTAAGTTTGTGGCCGGCTTTTATGAATACTATAAGCTGAATCAACCACCTGATGAAAGCTAACAGTACAGCTAATTTCCAATATGTATGTAAGCAGATGAGCATGATTAAAAGTGTATAAAACCAGGCTCTGCTTATAGGTTCCAGACCAAGCAGAAATATATGTTTTGGTTTGTAGCTGTTGAATGTAGTGAGATGTCGTAATTTCTGAATAAAATATCCGTTCCAGGTATCTCTTGGTCCGGTTCGGGTAAATGATTCAGGATCAAGATTTATTGTGGTATTTGTGGATGTAGCAACTTCATTAATGAACAAATCATCATCACCCGATAATATACCATAGTTGCTGGCAAATCCTTTATTCTTGAAAAACAGGCTTTTTTTGTAAGCAAGGTTTCGTCCTACCCCCATATAAGGCTTTTTTGCTAAGGCAAAACCAAGGTAATTGAGTGCAATAAATACCGATTCGAACCGGATAAAATTATTCAGAAAGGATTTTTTATAAAAGTATCCTCCATAACCTAGTATAATATCTTTTTCTTTAAAACCAGCCCCCATTTTTTCTAACCAGAATTCTGAAACAGGTTTGCAATCGGCATCTGTAAAGATTAGGTTCTCATTTGAGGCTGCTTTTATGCCAACTGTAAGGGCGAGCTTTTTGCCTTGATAAAATTTCTTGTCAGGCGGAATAGTGGTTGTCCGAAGATTTTTATACGTTGAAAGATAATTGCCCAGAACCTCGTCCGTGTTATCAGTAGAGCAATCATTTACGACTATTACCTCAAATTCAGGATATTTTTGTTCAAAAATGAATGGGAGATTTTTTTTTAGATTTTCAGCTTCGTTGCGGGCACATATAATTATCGAAAGTGGAAGGGTTGATTGTTGGGTTTTCTTTTTGTAAAGTGGCACAGGAAGATAAAACCGCAGATAATAAAAAACCTGGATGAGGTAGAATAATAAAAATGTTATAAATAAGATTAATTCTATCTTCTCAAGATATTGTCCCCAGTTCAGCACAATCAGATAAATTGGTTTGAAACAAAGGTATTTTTAGTGTGTTGTATTTCCAACGGAAAATAAAAATTGTTATTCACAATTCCATCGACATTTAAACAATTAAATAAATTATCATAATTTAAAGTATCGGATTTCAATTGTTAAACCCTGATCAATATTTTTTTTGATAGTCACTAATTCACAAATAAGTTTTTCTTTGATGTATTAGAATAGTACGAATGTTACGGATTTACCGAACTTTTTTTACATTTTTTCTTTAATTCTTTATCTTTCATTCGTGAATTCTGGTATAGAAGAGATATAAATAGTGCAAGTTTTTGTGAAGGCTTAATTAACCATGAACAGTTTTTATCAGATTCACTATATTTGCGCGAAATTGTATTGAATGAAGTTTCAGGTAAAAGCTACCGATTCGAAGAGTAACGCCCGTAGTGGGACATTTCAGACCGAACACGGTATTGTTGAGACTCCTATTTTTATGCCGGTTGGTACCGGTGGAACTGTAAAAGGAGTTCATCAGCATGAGTTAAGTGAAGATATACATGCTCAAATTATTTTGGGTAATACCTATCATTTGTACCTTCGGCCAGGGATAGAAATAATTAGAAAAGCAGGTGGGTTACATAAATTTATCAATTGGAATAGCCCGATTTTGACCGATAGTGGTGGTTATCAGGTATTTTCGCTTGCTGATAACAGGAAGTTAAAAGAAGAAGGTGCTAAGTTTCAGTCACATATCGATGGATCAAGTCATTTGTTTACACCCGAGAATATAGTTGATATTCAGCGGGTTATTGGAGCTGATATCATTATGGCTTTTGATGAATGTACTCCCTATCCTTGCGAATACAAGAATGCAAAAAAATCAATGGAACTTACTCATCGTTGGCTTGAAAGAGGTATAAATCATTTTAAAAATACAAATCCTCTTTATGGATATGAGCAATTTTTTTTCCCTATAATTCAGGGGAGTGTTTATAAAGATTTAAGAAAAATATCAGCCGAAACAGCTGCTGGTTACGATATGCCTGGAAATGCCATTGGAGGGCTTTCTGTGGGCGAGCCAGAAGAAGAGATGTATTCGATGCTAAATGAGGTTACTTCTTTGTTGCCCTTAGATAAACCAAGGTATCTTATGGGAGTCGGTACTCCGGTTAATATTCTTGAAGCTATCAGTATGGGAGTTGATATGTTTGATTGTGTAATGCCCACACGAAACGGCAGAAATGGTATGTTGTTTACTTCGGAGGGTATAATAAATATAAAGAATAAAAAATGGCAAGATGATTTGTCTCCACTTGATGAAAATGGCACATCAATTGTCGACAAGCAATATTCAAAGGCTTATTTGCGCCATTTGGTAGTTTCAAGTGAAATACTTGGTGCCCAGATTGCAAGCATTCACAATTTAAGTTTTTATCTTAGCCTGATGAAAACGGCAAGAGAAAAAATAAAGGATGGAATTTTTGCATCTTGGAAAACCCAAATGGTACCTAAACTTATGCAACGACTATGAAAAAAATACCAGGCTTTTACATATTAGACCTTTATATAGTCAAGAAATTTTTGGGAACTTTCTTCTTCCTTATCTTAATGATTCTTCTTATTACAGTTGTATTCGATCTTTCTGAGAAATTAGATGAATTTCTTGAAAATAAGGCTCCTGTAAAGAATGTAATATTTGATTATTTTGTAAATTTTGTTCCCTATTTTGCTGTGCAGATTACTCCAATGTTTACGTTTATTGCTGTAATCTTCTTTACTTCGCGTATGGCATACAATTCAGAAATGATTGCTATACTGAGTAATGGTGTTAGTTTTAACCGGCTTCTTGTACCATATTTTCTTTCTGCTTTAGTAATTGTTATATTGAACATATATTTAAACAATAGCCTGATTCCCCATGCTAACCAGGAGCGGTTTGCTTTTGAAGAAAAATATTATTATAATTCTCCACGCGGATTCAAAGATAAGGACATCCATAAACAAGTCGAGCCAGGCATTTATGTTTACATGGAAAGTTACAGTACTGTAAATAATTACGGACATAATTTTTCCATAGAAAAGTTTGAAAATGACAAACTGATTTCCAAGCTATTAGCCAGAGAAATTCATTGGGACACAACCCAAAAGAAATGGATTTTATCTACTTATATGATTCGGGATTACGAGCCGGATGGACAACAAAAAATAACTACAGGAACAAGTATAGATACAACTGTTAAAATGAGTCCCGACGATTTTACGAGGAGAGATAATGCAATAGAAGCAATGGATAATCGTGAATTGAATGAATTTATTGATAACCAGATTTTGCAGGGAGCCTCAAATATAAGTTCGTTGCTTGTGGAAAAATATAAGAGAATTGCTGTTCCGTTTTCGACATTTATTCTCACACTTATTGGTGTTTCTGTATCATCAAGGAGAGTGAGGGGTGGTATAGGAATGC
>JAHEEB010000243.1 GCA_024640925.1 Bacteroidota bacterium
TAGTGTAGAATCGCCCTGCATACAATCGAGCAACAGCCGTTCATATGCAGAAGGCAAATACACATGTTTCAGATCGCTGTAATGAAAATCCATATTTACATCCTGAACATCAAATCCTGCTCCTGGGACTTTCATGCCCAGCTTCAGAAGCAAGCCCTCGTCGGGTTGAATTCTTATTACAAGCTGATTATGTGGGTTGGTTAAAGCCTTCTTATTTTGGAACAAAGGGTGAGGGGTGCGTTTAAAATGGATTACTATTTCAGTAACCCTTGTTGGCAAACGCTTTCCGGTGCGAATAAAGAAGGGTACACCGCCCCAACGCCAGTTATCGATAAAAAACTTCATGGCTACAAAAGTTTCGGTACGCGAACACAATACGACCCCTTCTTCATCGCGATACCCGTTCATCTTTTCTCCTCGTATAGTAGAGGCTGTATATTGTGCCCTGATGATGTTGTTCATAACATCTTCCTCCGAAAGTGGGCGCAAAGCCTGAAATACCTTTACCACTTCGTTTCGGATAGCGGTTGCATTAATAATTGCAGGTGGTTCCATAGCAACAAAGCCTACAAGTTGCAACAAATGGTTCTGTACCATATCACGCAAGGCTCCCGAAGTGTCGTAATAACCACCACGGTTTTCAACACCAATACTTTCCGACGAAGTTATTTCAACATGGTGAACAAAGTTCCTGTTCCACAACGGTTCGAATAAACCATTAGAAAAACGTGTAACCAATATATTCTGAACGGTTTCTTTTCCCAGGTAGTGATCAATACGGTATATCTGGTTTTCATCGAAATAGTTCAGCAAGCTTACATTTAATGCCAGAGCAGTCGTCAAATCAGTGCCAAATGGTTTCTCAATTATTAACCGTTTCCACGTATTATTTTCAGATTTATTTAAGCCATATTCTGCCAGAGCACGGGGAATTATCTCATATAGTCCTGGGGGGGTAGCCAAATAGTAGATTATGTTTTCTGGTATCGAGAGTGTCTCTATTATATTATAAATCTTTGATTTAACCAGAGAATATTCTGATACTTTCGAAGTATCGATAGCCTGGTAATACAATGAATTGATAAAAGATATATCGGCATGTTTATTGTCTGAACCGCTGAATTCCTTGAGAGCAAGTGTCATCTTATTACGAAATTCATCATCAGATAAAGGAGTACGGCCAATACCCAATACAGCAAATTTTTCAGGAAGAAGGTTTTGAGTAGCCAAATCGTATAAAGCGGGGATCAGTTTTCTCATGGTCAAATCGCCCGAGGCACCAAAAATAACAATGATTTGATTTTCTGGTTTTTTCATTCTTTAGGTTATAAATTTGTAGTAATACAATTTTACGGGCGAAAAGTTCGCTTATTGGTGTTTGTTAAAGAGTTTTTATTCATTTTTAAGTTTACTGTATATCTCAATATCAGTAAATTTTCCACCAGTCAAAAGCTCACCATCCCACTCTATACCTTCAAGTTCAAAACCCAATCTCTTTGGAATATTTTTGCTTGAACTATTTCCAACAGCACATTTTATCTGAACCCGGTTCATATTCAATTCGTTAAAGGCAAAATTAATAAGCGATTTTACTGATTCTGTAACTATTCCATTCTTTTGACAGTTTTCAGAAAGCCAGTAACCGATTTCTGTTTTTCTATTCTGTTTGTCAGTACTTTTAAATCCGATAATGCCGGCAAACTCATTGTTAAAGTGAATTACAAAAGTATATTCACGCCTTTCCGCCGGAGAATCTAATACACTGCAAATAAATATCCTGGTGTCTTCTACACTTTTTGTATGTTCAATAAAGGGCAACCATTTGCCAAGGTATTCCCGTTGGCTGTCAATTGTTTTAAAAATATCGTCTGAATCAGAGAGTTCTATCTGCTTGAGTAAGATCTTATCCGATACGTGAATTGTTTTTATATCATCCATTTAATTAATCTAAATATTGTAAATACTGTAAATACTGTGAATGTTAAAAATACAAATAATCTAACAAAGTATTTTAAACTGGAAATATGATGATGTTTAGATTTTGGAGAATGATACATCAATTATATTATTCAAAGTCCAAAAATTCCTTTTATTATTTATAACCAAGATTTGTCAAATAACGATACAAAATGATCAATAAATATCTCATTTCTATTGATTTAACGAGGTTAATTGATTTGTTTTTAGATATTTTTTAATGACAAAATTGAGTTTAGTTGAAAATTAAATTTGAAGTTATGCAATCGATTGCATAACTTGAGGTTTTTAATTAAAAGTAAATCATATGAAAACGAAAGTAGGAGCGAGAATTAAAGTAAGCTTATTAATATTTCTGTTGAATACCATTTTGGTATTTGATTCATTCACACAGGAAATTCCTCTTGCATATGACTTTGAGAACACAGGCGTGGATTGCACGAAGCCACCTTTGCCGGCTTTTGCAGATCTCCCGATTGTTATGCCTCTGACCGACCCGTTTGAGTGGTCTGATGGGAACGGTCGCATTAGCAGTTTTGAGGACTGGTGTTGCCGGCGTGCTGAGATCGGTGCAGAGATCGAACATTATGAGATTGGACCCAAACCCGTTCGACCTGACACTATTACTGCCAGTTATTCTGGTGGCACACTCACAGTAAATGTCACTGAGAATGGAAAGACACTAACACTTACTTCTCAAGTTACCATTCCCGAAGGTACCGGCCCATTTCCAGCAGTGATTGGGATGAATTCTGGTACAGGAGGCCTCCCTGTTGACATCTTTAGCAATCGCAAAATTGCAACTATTGCATACATGCACGATCAAGTAGTTACTTATAACAATAAGAGTAAAACGGATCCTTACTTCAAGCTTTATCCCGATCTCTTTTATTCAGGAGAATACGCTCCATGGGCATGGGGAGTCAGTCGAATAATAGATGGTTTGGAGCTGGTTCAATCGGATCTTCCAATAGATCTAAAGCATCTGGCAGTAACTGGTTGTTCCTATGCTGGTAAAATGGCAATCTTTGCAGGAGCATTTGATGAGCGCATAGCATTAACAATTTCTCAGGAGTCTGGTGGAGGTGGCGCTGCAGCGTGGCGTGTTTCGGAGACGATAGGTGTCGTGGAAACTCTTGGTGCTACTAGTCATCAATGGTTTATGGAATCGATGTTCCAATTTTCTGGCACCAATGTTTCGAAACTACCACACGATCATCATGAGTTAATGGCAATGATTGCACCCCGTGCTATACTTGTACTTGGAAACCCAGATTATATATGGTTGGCAGATGAGTCCGGCTATGTATCGTGTAAGGCTGCACACGAAGTCTGGAAAGCTTTTGGAATACCCGACAGGTTTGGTTTTTCTATTGTAGCTGGACATATGCACTGTAGTCTCCCGAATACTCAGTATCCCGAGGTAGAAGCCTATGTGGAAAAGTTCTTGCTTGGAGACACTACCGTAAACACAAATGTCATGATCAGTCCCTATGATATTGTCGATTTTTCACGTTGGACAAGGTGGTGGGGAACTGGAGATCCAGCTTTTCCGGCACGAGATGAAGGCGGAAGTGAATCGGTCTGGTTTGAACCTGAATGTTCAACAATTGGTAAGAATTGGAATATACTAAGTTATAACTTTGCTTCAAATAATTGCTATGTAACGGTGAAGTCTGGTTTAAATAGCACTTCGGAAGCGCCAACTGATAGTGCTAGTGCCATTTTTTTTCCTTTTAAAGTGAATACTGATACAACTTTTTATGTGTTTGCCCGATCAAATTGTCCATCTGTCAATGACGATTCATACTGGATAAAAATGGACGATGGAGAATTTGTGTTATGCAATGGATTGGTCACAAGCGGGTATCAGTGGCGAAAATTGGCCAGTTATAAGTTAAATAAAGGAGAACACACATTTACCATTGCCTATAGCGAAGATGGAGCCAGACTTGATAAAATATGCATTTCAAGTTATCCCTATGTTCCAACGGCGATGGGTGATACAGCCGAGAACATTTGTGTACCTGAAATTTCAACGATTGGAGTAAAATTAATAGAAGAAAATGATGATTATAATTTAGAACAAAACTATCCAAATCCATTTAACGGGAATACTTCGATTGCCTTTGAAATTCCGCGAAATACTTATGTTTCTCTGAAAGTCTTTTCAATCCAGGGAATAGAAATTGAAGAACTTGCAGGGAAAGAGTATACTGCCGGTAGAAATAGCATTGAATTTACACCCGGAAATCTTACATCAGGTATCTACTTTTATAGGATTAAAACTGACGAGTTTACTATGAGTCGTAAAATGATTCTAAAAGCAGAATAGCTTATAATGCAATGAATAAATCATTCTAAAAAAGTTGCTGTTTAGTAAAACGGACTCTTTTAATGATATACAATAACATTGTAAATTCATCTCTTTCAGGTACCTTTCGTTTATTAAGATAATTTCCTTAAGAATAAAGATTTCAAACCTTGTTACTTATTATTAACAAAAAGTTTTGTTAAAGACAAAGACTAAAAAGGCTGCAAAGCCATTTTGTTAAGGATCTCAGACATGAGGATCAATAAAACCATAACGCTTTGTCAATTATTTTATCATTAATAAAAAGAAGAAATACCTATCTTGCACATTAGAAAAACGACCTTGATGGATGCCAGATCGAAAACAAGAACATATTGAACTAGCGCTAAAATCGCAGATACCATTATCTGAAAAAGATAACAGGTTTATTTACGAACCACTTTTATCTGCACATCCAAAGGATCCTGCGGCGGCAGTTTACTTTCTCGAGAAATATATCCGCACTCCTATATGGGCTTCGTCTATGACAGGTGGTACACCACAATCAAAAATAATTAATGAGAATATTGCCCGCGTATGTTGCGATTTTGGCATGGGTATGGGGCTGGGATCGTGCAGAATAATTCTGGATGATAACACCCACTTTGATGATTATGATGTCAGGCAATTTATCGGCGATGATCTTCCATTGTATGCAAATCTGGGTATAGCTCAGGTTGAAAAACTAGTAGGGTCAAATTCAACAGATCTTATCAGGCGGTTAATAGACAAATTAAAAGCCGATGGGTTAATTGTACATATTAATCCGTTGCAGGAATGGTTCCAGCCAGAAGGAAACCGAATAATGCAACCACCAATAGATACTATTGAAAAGTTGCTTCATTTAATCGATTTTCCTCTGGTAGTCAAAGAAGTAGGGCAGGGCATGGGCGAAAAGAGTCTTGAACGGCTTTTTCAGCTGCCATTGCAAGCAATTGAATTTGGTGCATTTGGAGGCACAAATTTTTCTATGGTAGAACTACTGCGCGATCAGACTGATAAGATTGAGATATACAAGCCCTTTGCTTTTGTTGGTCAGTCGGCAGAAGAAATGGTATCTGTTGTAAACGGGCTTGCACGCACCATACCAATAAAATGCAAACAGGTGATCATTTCCGGAGGAATAAGGAATTATCTTGATGGGTTTTATTTAATGAAAAAGTGCTGCCTGACTTCAATATATGGGCAGGCCTCTGCCATTCTCAAATATGCATCAATTAGTTATGATGCACTATATGAGTATATTGATTCACAAATAAGGGGCTTAATGTTAGCAGAATCTTATCTGCAAATAAATCAGGATTACATTTAAAAGGTAACAAATTGATATTTTAGTATAATTAGTAATGGCATTACATTCATTAGAGAACGATCCCGAATATCTGAACCTGCAAACAGAGATGGTTCGTATGCAAAAATGGGTCAGGGATAACCGTAAGCGTATAGTAGTGATGTTTGAAGGTCGCGATACGGCGGGAAAAGGAGGAGCAATAATGAGGTTTGTCCGTTTCCTGAATCCCCGTTATTATCGGATAGTTGCTTTATCAAAACCAACTGATTTGGAAAAGGGTCAATGGTTTTTCCAACGTTATATTAAGGAATTGCCCAATCCGGGAGAAATAATATTTTTTGATCGTAGTTGGTATAACAGGGCTGTTGTAGAACCTGTTATGGGCTTTTGTACAAAGGAGCAATATGAATTATTTCTGAAACAGGTTGTCTCTGTTGAAGATATGCTTATAGAGGATGGAATTAAAATAATAAAACTCTGGTTTTCTATCGACTTGGAAGAGCAACACAGACGTTTGGAAGAAAGAAAAACCAATCCTCTGAAACAATGGAAACTTAGCACTGTTGACATACAGGCGCAGTTAAAATGGGATGAATATACCCGCTATAAGTTGGAAATGTTCAGATATACTGCCACACCCAAGTGTCCATGGGTTGTTATTAAAGGCAATATTAAAGACCATGCCCGAAAAGAAGCTATGCGTTACCTTTTAAACTCGTTGGATTATTCGCTTAAGGGAAATACCGGTGAACGATTAACCCCAGATTCTAAAATTGTAACTGTTTTTACTCATCCAGTAGAGGATTATGATCAGCACTCTACCTGACAAAATGCAGAATTTTTTATCGTGGGATAAGTAATATTGAATAATTAGTATCTTCGTGAGATTATTTTCAAATGAAGTGATGGAGAACTGGAACTATACACCTGTGGCAATTATCTATTTTGCTTCAG
>JAHEEB010000244.1 GCA_024640925.1 Bacteroidota bacterium
CGAAGTATTCCCAAATCCATCTGATGGAGTTTTTACTGTAAATATGAATAACTTAAATACAGAAAAAAATGTTGAAATTAAAGTTATTGATTTGAGCGGTAGAACTGTCTATAATCAAATGCTTTATGAACCAACTGAGCAAGTTGAAATTAATGCTAACCTAATATCTGGTAGTTACATCCTTCAAATTGCATGCGAAAAAGGAATAATTACAAAAAAACTAGTGGTTAAATAATCCAGAATTTGTTGATTATAAAATCATAAATATTTTCTAACCTGATAAAATCAATAGTTTAGATTGAATCATGCAGGTTTATCCCGGATTAAGCAATAGAAATATTAAAAATTTCAATTGCTTACAACCTTTAGGGTGTAACGGGTTAACCCCGATTTAGAAATTGTTATAGCAATTTTAAAAAAATGCTGTATTACAATTTGTTAATCGTTTACGCATTCTCTAATGCGTAATCTGGGTTTATTAAAAAGGCATCTTTATAAACTCTTGAATATTCTGTACTTCAACGGTTTTTAGAGATGCCTGTTTTTTATATACTGTTTGCAAAGCTCTCATCGATAGGCATCACATTTGTCCTCTAAAAAAACACAAAAATCCACCTTCTGGAATTATTCTTTTCATAACTTTTAGATGCTTATTTTCAAATATTTAACTAATCAATTTAATTACTATGAAAAGAAAAAATTTGTTCAAACCCAATTTCTGGGTAAGTATGTTTGTAGTATTGTTTATATGTTCGACATTTTCTAATGCTCAACCACCCAGTCACGATCCTTCAAGTATGATCCAGAATACAGATGGGAGGTACTGGATTTTTACTACTGGTCAGGGTATTTGGTGTATGTCGTCAAGCAGTACAAGCTTTTCATCATGGCGGGCCGAAACAACCCCTTTCGGCAATAGTTATCCAAGCTGGATAAAAAATTATGTTACAGGTTTTACCGGATTTTTCTGGGGGCCTGATGTTGTTAAAAGTGGTAGCTATTACTTTTTGTATTATTCATGTGCTGGAGTTGGCGCACCTGCAGCTATAGGGGTAACAAGGGCTTCAACTTTAACCGGTCCCTGGACCGATCAGGGAAGAGTTCTTTCAGGGAACAATGCAATTGATCCGGGTATTATTATTGATGGTAGCAAAATGTGGATGGCATGGGGCAACTGGCAGAGTGGTATCGATATTTGTGAGTTAAATCCTACCTCAGGTAAAAGAAAAAATTCAACCTCTACTCATCTTGTAAGTGGCCAGGTCGAAGGCCCTGCGGTAATTAAAAATGGCAGCTATTACTATTTGTTTTATCAAAGAGGATTATGCTGCAATGGCGTTAACAGCACATACTATGTTGTTGTTGCGCGTTCAACTAGTGTTACCGGCCCTTATACAGGAGAAAGAACATTTCTCCCAAATAAAAGTGGAAGAATAATAGGCCCTGGACACATAGGATATGGCTGTGGTAAACTTACCTACCATTTTTATGATGGAAATGATAATGGTGCGGCTAAACTAGCTATTACAACACTTAGTTTCAGCAATGGATGGCCGGTTGCTGGTTCATATAAAAGCTCTGATGGTGAGGATCTGACAGAACTTTTCAAACTTGATGATCCCGCTATATTCCCAAATCCATCGAATGGAAACTTTACCGTAAATCTGAACAATCTGAATACCGAAAAGAATGTTTCTATTACGGTTTTTGATTTGAGCGGTAGAATTGTCTATAATCAATTGCTCTATGAACCAACCGAGCAGGTTGAAATTAACGCCAACCTGGTATCTGGAAGTTACATAGTACAGATTGAACATGAAAAAGGAATAACTACTCAAAAACTTGTAGTTAATTAAGTTTTCGGTTAAACTTTAACTCGTTTATAAATCACAAGGCATCTGAAAAATCTTGAATTTGATTTTTAGATGCCTTCTTTTTTCAAGGAAAAGAAGTTGCTAATGCAAATGAAAAGCAACTTTTTAAGCTATTCTTAGTTTATTAGAAATGCTTTTTGCTAATTTTCAGTATTTTTTTAATCTGTTGATTTGCTTATATCGATTGCGCAAAAGTGCAATTTGAGATAATTCACAATTCATATGAAAAAATATTTGGTATTGGCTGTTTTTCTGTTTTGTATAAAGCCTCTTTTTGCAACAGAAGATCATAAGAACTTATTCATTGAGCTTGATAGTGCAATTATGCAGCAGCAGAGGTTTTTGGATGATAGGATTAAACGTATTGAATTTTTAAAAAGCATGCTGAATGCATCTTCTGAGCGGGAACAGGATAATTACAACTATAACATTTATGATAAGCTCTTTCAGGAATACCGATCGTTTATCTATGATTCTGCCTTCAAATATGCAAACATATTATTAGAAACATCATATGAATTAGGCGATAAACAGCTTATTGAACAATCAAAAATAAAAATAGGATTTACTCTTCTTTCTGCCGGAATATTCAAGGAAACTCTGGATACTTTATTATCAATAAAGACAGATATTCTTGACAAATCATATAAAATTGAGTATTATTTTCTGTTAGGGCGCACATGGTTTGATATGTCAGATTACTTACAAGACGATTATTTTTCAAGACAATATATTCTGAACGGTTCCAAGGCTTTAAAAAATGCATTATCAATTGCTCAGGAAGGATCTAAGGAGTATCTTGTTGTTAATGGCTTATACAACCTGAGAAACAAAAATTGGAATGTTGCCGAAGGTTGTTATGTAAAACTATTAAAAGATACAACACTTACTGACCAGGAATTTGCTGTGACGGCCTCCAGTCTTGCTTTTCTATACAACAACCAGGGAAAAACAGAAAAGGCAATTGAATTACTTGCAAAAGCAGCAATAGCCGATATAAAAACCTCCACGCGCGAAACTGTGGCAATGCTTAATCTTGCCGAACTTCTCTATTTAAAAGGCGATATTAAACGTGCTTATAAGTATGTTAATCTGGCTCTCCAGGATGCTTATTTTTATGGTGCCAGACAACGGAAAGTTCAGATTTCTGATATATTGCCGATTATTGAAGCCGAACAAATCAATATTAAAGAGAAGCAGCGGAAGCTGTTAATGAATTACTCAGTCGGACTTACTATATTAAGTATTTTACTTTTTGTTCTGGTGTATGTTGTTTTCTACCAGTTTAAAAAGTTGAAAAGAGTTAAAACCAGTCTGGATGTTATGGTTCGTGATTTAAGTGAAATCAACAATAAACTTCGTGAAGTCAATACAATAAAGGAGGAATATATAGCTCATTTTTTCGATATTATATCAGAGTACATAAAGAAAATAGAAAGGTTTAAAAAATCGGTTAGCCGTAAGGTAATGCTGAATAACCTGAACGACATCAACGAGTTTGTTCAGAGCATTAATCTTGAATCGGAGAGAGAAGAACTATATCAAAGTTTCGATAGTATTTTTATAAAAATATTCCCAAATTTTATTCCTCAGTTTAATTCCTTGTTTAAGGTAGAAGATCAGTTTGTTATTGAAAAGGACAAAGCCTTAACCCCCGAATTACGGATATTTGCCCTTATAAAGCTGGGTATAAATGATAATGAAAAAATTGCCAGATTTTTAAACTACTCCGTTACAACAATTTATACCTATAAAACAAAAGTCAAAAAAAAGGCAATTGTTCCAAACGAAGAATTTGAAGCTAGATTAATGAAAATTAGTGTTGATTAATTTTATTTCGATTCGATTTAAAATAATGTGAAAATATACTTCATTTCTGAAGATTTTTGTTTTTATCCTGTAATTTTTATCTCGATAAAATCTAGATTTCTATTTCTATTATAAATTATTATGTTATTGATTATAAAAATGTTGGAACAAATCTAGATCTCCTTGAATCAATAGTGTGTTATGGAAAATTGATTACTGATCCGGGATCTTATTTATTTGAATATAGAAAGCAATAAGGAAAAACAATTTTTATTATTAAAGATGCAATTGATTATTCTTTATTGAATCGATAAAAAGATTTAAAACCCAGAGATATGAGAAATTCAAGTTGTGTAAATAGGATAGTTGTTTTAACGGGGATTTATATAAATCCCTTTATGAGCGGCCATCTGATAATTAATTCCAAATTAAATTCTTATCTGCTATGAGAAAATTGATTTTATTCTTATTCATTGTTTTCACTTCCTTGTATTCATTTTCGCAACAAATTAATGTACAGGGAAGCGTAATGGATGCTGCAACCAAAGAACCCCTTGTAGGAGTGAGTGTCCTGATTGAAGGAACTACAAAAGGGGTTATTACCGATAACAATGGATCATATTCAATTGTTGTCGATAGTAAAAATGTTACATTAAAGTTTTCTTATGTAGGTTACCTGTCAGAAAGTATACTGGTAGGCGATCAAAATACAATAAATGTTTCTATGGTTTCGGATATCGAAAATCTCGAAGGAGTTATTGTTATTGGTTATGGTACAGTTAAAAAAGCTGATGCAACGGGGTCTGTTTCGGTTGTTAGTTCGAAAGATTTCAATAAGGGAGCTGTTAATTCTGTTCAGGAGTTACTTGTCGGAAAATCATCTGGCGCTGTGATATCAACAAACAGTGGTGCTCCCGGAAATGCTTCTACCATTCGAATAAGGGGAGGGTCTTCATTATCAGCCAGCAACGATCCTCTCATTGTGGTCGATGGAGTGCCTCTTGATAATACGGGCATAGGGGGTTCGCCTAATATCATGTCTATTCTTAACCCAAATGATATCGAAACTTTCACTGTTTTGAAAGATGCTTCTGCTACTGCCATTTTTGGAGCAAGAGCAGCAAATGGAGTTATTCTTATTACTACCAAGCGTGGTTCCAAAGATTTTAAAGTAAACTATTCTGCTACTTTTTCTCTGTCTACAATACCAAAAATGGTTGATGTTTATTCAGGCGATGAGTACAGAGCATTAATTAACGAAGCATATCAGGATAATGAAGATGCTCTATCTCTATTAGGCAATGCCAATACTAACTGGCAGAGCGAAATTTATAAAAATGCTTTCGGACATGATCACAACCTGAACTTTTCAGGAACAACGTTAAAAATACCATACAGGGCTTCATTGGGTTATACCAATTCCGATGGGATATTAAAAACATACAATTTTGAAAGAACTACAGTTTCATTAGGGTTAGATCCAAGTTTGTTTGACAACCACCTGAAAATAAAGATTAACCTGAAAGGAATGGTTAATAACAACAATTTTGCCGAACAGGGCGCTATCGGAAATGCTGTAAATTTCGATCCTACTCAACCTGTTTATAGTGAAAATACAAGGTGGAGGGGTTATTATGTCTGGACTCAGCCAGAATCGGGTATAAACGGATCGCCGGTTACTTTTGCCAATGCAAATCCTTTGGCACAGTTGGAACTAACCGATAATACATCGAGAGCATTAAGTAGCATTGGTAATATTCAATTCGATTATGCTTTTCATTTTTTACCCGATTTACATGCAAATCTGAATCTCGGATATGATATAGCAGAGAGCAAAGGCCATAACAATGCACTGGATAGCACTTCATGGACAAATGATGTAACTGCTGCAGGGGGTAGATACAGTCCCTATAAGAATAAAAGGAAAAACACCCTTCTCGACTTTTATCTGAATTATTCAAAAGAAATTAAACCGCTACAGAGCAGGATTGATGTTATGGGAGGTTACTCCTGGTCGCACTTCTGGAGGCATAATGTCGATTCGACCATGGACGAAGCGCAAACCAAAACGTTAAGTGGTACCAATATTTTTGAAACTGAGTATTATCTTGTTTCCTTCTTTGGAAGATTGAATTATACTTTCAACGATCGGTATATTTTGACCTATACCTTGCGCAACGATGCTACATCGAGATTTTCGCCAGAAACCCGGTGGGGATTGTTTCCCTCAATTGCTTTTGCCTGGAAAATCAATGAGGAAGGATTTCTCAGTAACAATGGGTATCTGTCTGACCTAAAACTCCGGTTTGGTTACGGTATTACCGGTCAACAGGATGTTACCGGGAACAACGATTATCCCTCTCTTGCAATTTTTACTATCAGCGATAATGCATCACGTTATCCTTTAGGAAATACTTATTATAATACATTGCGCCCCGATGGATACGATGCAAACATAAAATGGGAATCGACCAAAACAGCAAATGTAGGTCTCGATTTTGGATTTTTAAAGAACAGAATTACAGGTACTATTGATTTCTATGAGAAAAAAACCAGGGATCTTATCAATACTGTTGATGTTCCGGTGGGAACAAATTTCTCCGCAACGGTACTTACCAATGTGGGCAGCATGGAAAACAAAGGAGTGGAATTTTCCCTTGATGCACAGGTTGTTTCAAAAAGTAATTTCAGCTGGGACCTTGGATTTAATATTTCCAGTAACCATAATAAAATTACCAAACTCAATTTAAACGATGATCCCGATTACATTATACTTACGGGGGGTATTGGTGGTACATCCGGAGGATATATCCAGGTACAACAGGTTGGGAACCCGATTAATTCATTCTATGTATATCAGCAGGTTTACGATGCCAATGGCCATCCTAT
>JAHEEB010000245.1 GCA_024640925.1 Bacteroidota bacterium
ATAGCCAGATAGTAATCAGCCAAAGCATTAATATAATTCTGTTGCGATCTGAAATCGGCATATTGTGCATCTATCAGCTCAAGCATGGAACTTAAACCATTTAAATATTGCTGATAAATGGATTGAAGCGATTCCTCAGAACTTTCAACTTGTAATCTGGCATTGGTTATCTTTTCGCGGGCTTCTGTAAGGCTCAAATATGCCAAATGGATGTCAGTATATACCGTTCTGCATATTTCTTCATACTCAAGACTTAATTGGTTTACCTTTATCTTTTCAATTGCAACCTGATTCTTTTTCCTTCCACCCGCAAAAATGTCCATTTTAAGCATTATGCCTGAATTGGTATAAAAATCACTTTCGTATATTGGGGTCCTCAGATAATTGAATGAACCGAAAGCACCTATTTCGGGATACAATTTTTTTTGCTCTATGCTTAAAGAAAGTTCTTGTAATTCGGCCTGTTTCATGACACGTTGAATTTCAGGCAAATGTTGGTTTGCTAAACTAAACAATGAATCTAAAGAAACTTGTTCCAGTGTGTCTTGGTAATCGATGAGAGAATCGGTAATTATAATAGTACTGTCAAGAGGTAGGCCAGATATTTTTAATAATGACCAGACAGCTTTATTTTTCGCTGTTTCCAACTGAATTGCAAGGTATAATGAGTTTGAATACTCGGTTTGGGCATTTAGTAAGTCTGATCGTTTTGAAATTCCAACCTTTAAGCGTTCGTTGGCGGCATCAACAGTAACAGAAAGCCGCTTTGTCATATCATTGGCTAACTCATCCAGTTTTTTTAGTCTTAAATAGTTGATAAAAGTCTCATTTACAAGATAAACCAAACTGCTCTGATCGATTTTGAAACTGGTTAAATTGGTTTCATATCCAAGCTTTGACTGCTTAATCTCTGCCCTGTTTTTACCATTTTGCCAAACAGTTAAATAAGCCTGCAAGCTTGCATTAGCTGCCAGGTAATCATCAAGTCCGGCATATTGATCAGTATACATGTATTCAGATGAAAAGCCAATTGTGGGAAGTAGTTTAGCTTTTTGAATGTCGATTTGTTTTTCGGAAATATTGGTCTCTATTTTATTTGCCAATAGGCCCGGATTGTTTTTCAACGCCAATTGAATATATTGCTCTAATGAATGAAATTGGCTTTCTGTTTCTTGTGCAAAAACCTGTTGAACAAATAATATAAGAAATCCTGAGATAAATATTTTTTCAAACATTTTGTTACAATTTTATGGTACAAAGAAAAGACCTGAATATTTCTTGGATATTTCAGGTATGTAACAAATTGTAACAAATGAAAAAGGGGAAAATAATCCCCTTTTCTACTCTTGTTTTGGTAAGTGAAATTTTATTTTTATAAAAGTGTATATGAATTTTACACTTAAGATAATTTTAGTGTAAATTGTTAATGACCTTCTGCAATTGCCTGTTAAACTCAGCTGGTTTTTCTATCATCGGATAATGGCCGGTTTCATGTATCTCAAATAACTCAAACGACTTACAATGTTTTTTTAACCCTTCAATATTTGTTGGTGAGGCATCGCTATTCACCAGGTTAAGTTTCAGATTAAGCAGAGAAAGCTTTTCCGGCTCCTGTTCTGCATATTTCATAACATCAATCAGAGAAGACATTCCTACCTTTGGATCCAGCCTTGCAAAATCGTTTTTAACTTTTTCTCTCACAATGCTATCGGTAGAAGGATGAAACAAAACCCTTTCAGCATATGCTGGAGCGTATGTTTTGAAATCCTTTTGCATCAGTTCAAAAAATGAATTCATTTCTTTCATCAGTTCTTGGCTGAATTGAACATCAATTGTTTTAAAATTGTCTATTCCAATAAGACCAATAATAGCCGGATTGCCTTTAAGTGCCGTTTCCAGCATAATATCTCCGCTCATAGAATGCCCGATAAGGATTACTTTCTTCAATCTCAAATTATCAATAAAATGCACAACATCATTACAATATTCTTCAACTGTCCAATCAGTCCGATTGGAGGTTGATCTTCCAAAACCAGGAAGATCTATCGCATAGAGCATATATTTGTTCCTGAAATATGTAAACTGGTTGCTCCAATAATAATTATCGATTCCCCAACCGTGCAGGAACAAAAGCGTGGTATCGCCTTCTCCTTCCGAAGTGTAAAAAATGTTAGTAGAATTATATTTTAGATATTTCATAACTTGATTTGTTAGTTTATCAGCAAATATCTATTTACATAGTGACAACAGTATGTCAGTATTGTTCAAAACTTTTCCGAAATTCTTCTAAACCTGAGATTTTTTTTTGATAGCCACAAACAGAGAAAAGTAATAACTGTCGGCATTGATTACCGAGTGTATTACAAGGTTACTTTCATTCAGTATTTCCAATAATTCGCTCCATATTGCAGATTCGGAAAAAGTATCAGCTGTGTCATTCCAAAGCGTATTGGCATATAATATTTTGTTTCCATAAAACATTTCAATCTTCTTACTTACCGATAATTCATTTTTTTTAGAGGCTAAATCCCTTTTTAAGTTTTCTATCCCCTGAAAATACTGACAAAGTATGATTGTCCCGTCTTCAGACAATAAAGCAGCAATTTTTTGAAACAACCTCTTTTTGTCGTGATAGTTAAAATAGAATAACACATAATTAAGCAATACTAAGTCAAACTTCTGATGGGAGTTAAAATCAAAGAAGTCGATATTCAAAATCTGAACATTTGAGAAATCCTGAAATCGTGACCTGGTTTCTTCAAAAACCTTTTTTTGCAGTTCAATACCAGTCAGATTGGTTGTGTTTAATTTTTCAATGGCAACACTCAAATAGTTTCCATACCCACATCCAATATCCAACAATGATGATAAGGGTTTTGTTTTATTTATTTCTTCGATAATTTCTCCGAATCGATATTTAGTAAAATTATTAAATGCATTTCGTCCCGATTCGGTATAATAACTTTCATCAAAGGGAGAAGGAATTTTATCTGGTAAGGTAAGTTTTGATAAATGAAATAATGTCTCACACAACCTGACTTCGTAATCAAGATTTCCTTCAGTCAACATTGCGATCCATGCCTTACCCTGCTTTATATATCTGAATTTATAAGTACTATCCCTATATCTTGAAATCAAATCGCGAATAAATAAAAAGTCTTTAATCATTTTAAGATAATTACCAGAAATATTCTTTGGTATTATCATTGAATCATTCTCTATTACTGAAAGAATAGCCTTTTTTTGCTCGCTATTAATTTTTCGGTATTTTTTATCGAAAAGAAAATGGTTGTCTTTAGTTATTAAAATCTCAAAATGGTATAAAAGGTTAATCAGGGAGCTAAGAATCCTGTTTTTCTGATCTTTTTGAAATAAATTACTTTCCGGAAAATCATTTACAATATTCCACAATTTGTTTTTCTCGATAATATATAAGGAAATCAACCGGATAAAATTGAGAATCTTCGGATAAAACCGAAGCTTTAAAGCTGTATTGCTTCTTGTAAGTCGTTTTGTTATATATGTAATAAAACACTCCGGAAACATAAGTCTTTCCGGAGTGTTTAACTCAGTATCTTTGTTTTTTAATCTGCAATACTCTATCATAACAAGCAGACAGAAGTTTTTAATCCCAAAATTATTCTACGTATAAAATTGAAAGCTTAATTTGGACCAATCTATTATTTTTTATCGCTTTTGGTTTCTGATTCAGACTTCAATACTTTACCGGCTTCATCAATTTTTAGTTTGGTAAGGGTATTTCCATCTTTAATTTCAACTTTGTAAACCGTTGCCTTTCCTTCTTCTGTTATTTGTTTTATACTATTTACCTCACCATTCTTTCGATTGGCTTTTATAGTTGATTGAACTCCCTGTGGTAATTCTTCTAAAGTGAAATTCACAGAGGTTTTTTTCCATTTTCCTTCTTCATTGATTTCTGCAACTGTTTTCTTTCCCTTGTAATCAAATTTGATTTTATAATCGCTCTTATCTTTTTTCCACTTAACTTCTGTTACTCCAGGGAATTTCTGGTCAAATGTTACAACTATTTTTTTTGGTAAATCAGCTTTTTGTGATAATAGTGGCAGGGTAAACAGGAACAAACCACACAATACAATAAAATTTCTCATTTTCAAAGTTTTTAATTATATTCTTGTATACGGGATTTTCGACAGATTCGATAAGTAAATTTATTCATTTCATTCGATTCCCAAGGTCAAATCTAACAAAATAGTAAGAATGAACCTTTTTAGTAATACAGTTATGTAACTATTTTCACCCATTATCTAAGAAAAATAAAAATTGAAAGGAGATTAAACTATTCAATTTCAATTAACTGACCATATGAAATAAAAAGAAATTTTACGTACAGACTTTGATTCCTAAAAAACAGATGGTCTTTTCAGTTTTTTTATATATCTTTTGACTAATCAAGTTGATAAAAAATACGGATATGATATATTTTACAGATGAAGAGCTTGACAGGCTTATTTCCGAAGATGTTCCTTATTTCGATTTTACAACACGGCTGGCAAAGTTCGGCAGCCGCCTGGCTAAAATTCAATATTTTACCAGGGAATCTACTGTTATTTGTTGTACCGAAGAAGTGCTTCGTTTTTTTTCAAAATTTGGAATTACCCCCACTATCGTTTCGCTGAGTGGCGAATATATTGAAAAAGATATCAAATTTTTCGAAGCCGAAGGATTAGCAAAGCATTTACATACAATCTGGCGGATTTCTGCAAACCTTATGGAATATGCCTCTGGCGTTGCAACCACAACACGCCTCATGGTTGATGCAGCAAGAGCCATTAACAAGAATATAATTATATCATCGACACGCAAGACAATACCATTCACTCGAAAAATTGCAGCCAAAGCGGTTCTGGTAGGAGGTGGAAATCTCAACCGATTAAGTCTGTCAGAAAATATAGTTCTTTTCCCAAATCATTATAAGTTTTTTGGTGGGCTGAAAGGTCTTGTCTCAAAAATCGACCAGATGAAGGAAGAAGCTGCCGGTAAAATCATTACAGTTGAAGTTCAATCGATAGAAGATGCAGAAATATTAAGCAAAACAGCTGTTGATGTGATTCAGATTGAAAACCTTGAACCGCAAGCAATTAAAAAATTTATAGACGAAACAAAGAAATACAACCAGAGTGTTAAAATAGCTGCTGCAGGAGGAATTAATATTGATAATGTAGAAGCTTATGCTGCGTCCGGAGTGGATATAATTGTTTCTTCATTTCCCAATCATTGCTATCCTTCTTTATTCAGAGTTGAAATTGAGCCATTGGATTAGTTGAAAACGAAATCCTTATCTATTAATAATATTGAGACTCTTTTTTTAATATCAAATTCAAAGTTTTTTATCTTAACCCCGGAATTATAAAATTTTCAGAGCTTCTACAGGGTTTTGTTTTGCATTCCTGTATGATTGAATACTGATTGTTGACATTGATATTATAAATACGATAAGGGCCGACAACAAAAAGAAAGAAGGTTTTAAGGAAATATGGTAATAGAAACTATCTAACCACAAGTCGCATAAGAAATAAGAAACTATCCAGGCTAAAAGAGTAGATATCAACACTAACCAAAAAGTTTCCCTGCCAAGAAGAATGATCAATCTTAAAACGGATGCCCCCAAAGATTTCCTTACTCCTATCTCCCTGATGCGCTGATTAAGTGAATAAGAAATTAAACCATACAAACCTAAACATGCCAGAAAAATTGCAAGAACCGAGAAAATGAAAAATATTCTGCTAAGTTTTACCAATGGAAAATAGCTCTTACTAAAATCATCATTTAAATAAAAATATTGAAATGGGTATTCGGGAGAATATTGTTGCCAGGTTTTTTCGAGAAAATCAATAGTTTTTGACTTACTCTGAGGATTTACACGTACATTAATATACCCTTCTTTATTTCCAGGCATTAGACATAAGATTAAAGGTTGTATTTGTTTATCAACACTTTTAAAATTAAAGTCCTTAATTACTCCGATTACTTTGTAGGTAAGATTCAGTTTTTTATATACCCTTGGCTGTATAATTTCTGTACCAACCGGATAACATAAACCCATCAGTTTAGCTGCACTTTCGTTGATAACACAAGCAAAAGTATCAGTTGATACGGAAGAGTCAAAAAACCGGCCCTGAAGGACAGTCAGTTTAAAGACCTCACTAAAATCATAACTGACAAAAAGCTGGTAAAGTAATATTCCGGAATTTTCATTTTTGCCGATTAATTTAAATGCAGTACTATGAAAATCTCTTCCCGGAATAGCGGTCGAATTTGCAACGGATTGAATATCCGGATTTAGAAGGAGTTCTTTTTTAAATGCATCGAAGTTGTTTTTTAATGCATCGGAACGGCGGATAACAAGTATATGTTCCTTATCGAAACCCAAATCCTTCCTGATCATGTGTTTGTTTTGTGCAGATATTACCAGGGTAAGTTCAATTATAACAATGGACATAACAAGCTGTAATACAACAAGTAACGAACGAACATGACTTTTGCGATATTTTTTAGCATTACTGCCCTGTAAAACCATTACCGGTTCGA
>JAHEEB010000984.1 GCA_024640925.1 Bacteroidota bacterium
ATTTTCTGGCTGGTATTTATGAAGAGTCGGGCAATTACGATAAAGCCCTGGAATTGTATTTAAAATCCGATAATGATCAAAGCTTGTATAAAGCTGCTTGTTGGTTAATTGAAGGAACAATAGTACAAAAAGATGTAACTAAAGGACTTGAGGTAATTTACAAGGTGGCTGAAGAGCTTGTTGTTTCTGGTGTAGATTTAAATGATTATATGGGAGGCTCCAATCCGGTTTATTTACTAAACAAGCTTTATTATTGTGACAAACTAATTACCAAAAAGCAATGTGGAAAGTACTTACAGAATAATTTCATTTGCGACTAAATACAATAATTATGATAAGAGAATATCTTGAGAATATTTGATGAAGACGGATTCATGGCTCTCATAAATGCAGAAAAATATAATTCATTTGTAGATTCAGACTGACGAAAAAATTTTATTAAAAAAAAGGAGCAGAAACCTTTTAAAAACGGGCGATACCGAAAAGCCTCACGAGTAGGGTTTTATTAACTAATTAAATATGTCATTCTTACGTTTTTTATTTCCAAAAAAGAAAAATTCATTAGAAGAAATGGATAAGTTAAACGATAATTATATCGCCAAAAATCCCAATCCAAAAGATGAAGAAAACGCCCTAATAAGGCAGGCTTCCAAGTGCATGACCAGTAAAAACTTTGACGCTGCAATCAAAGCATACCAGGAATTAACCGAAAAGTATCCTTTAAACAGGGGCCTATATGAAAGTCAGGTTGGCGCTGCATACTATTTCCTAAACGATTTTGAATCAGCCATCAATTACTATATCTCGGCATTGAAAAACGGAGCAGATGAATCAATGATGGATGATAATATCTGGGAAGCTACAGAAGCTATTTATAGCCAACGTAAAAATAAAAACGTAATAGAAGACTATAAAAACCTTTTCCCAAAAGGCAGCCATTCTAAGAAAGCTGATAAATTATTGCTGGGTTAAAACAATACATCCCTTACGTTTATTTTAAAAGGTGGAAAACAATTTAGAGATTCACAACTGGCTAAAAATCGATTGAAAAGTTTCGGTATGGCGGCTTTATTAACGGGATTTTTGACTTCGAAGGCAGCGAATTCATATTTATACCTGGATGGGGTGGTATTCTCGGTTGGAACAAACCTGTTGCTGAAGACAAATTTATAATGGAGCCATACAAAAAGGGCTTGCCATTAGTGTGTTATTCTTCTGAATGCCACAGCCTTGAATATTTACATGAATTGTTTTCCCCTTAAGGGATACGGCATTGTAGCTTCGAAGAGGTTTTTTAGTGTCTAAACTCCTTGCTGGGCGACTCAACACCCCGAAGAGGGTCAACCTCTATTATGAACTGTGGGATTTTTAATATGAATGACCAAATCTTTGGTATGGAAGTCTTAACCTTTAGTGGGAAAGGATACTTTTTGCCTGCAGGGAGACTCAACTCTCCGCAGGGCGGCTCAAACTCCCCAAAAACTTCAAAAACGATTGTCCGTAGATTTCAAGATTTTATATTAAGCACCAGCGCAAAACTAAACTTAAGTTTTAATAGTTTATATCTTTACTGAAGCCCTGATTCTACTCAAAGTCTCAAGGGTAATACCCAAAAATGAAGCTATGTAGGTCAAAGGTATTTCCTTTACCAACAAAGGTTGTTTTTTGAATAAATCGAGATAACGTTCCTTGGCTGTAGTATATCGCAAATAATAGACCCTCTCTTCTATCCATCCTGCATGGCAGGCAACAAGAATTTTTTCAATTTCCCATAGCACAGGGTATTTCAGTTTAAGTTCACTAATTAAATCCCAGTTTAGTGAGTATACTACCGAATCTTGTATCAACTGGATATTGACATTAGAAGGCAGGCCTAATGCTGAACTACGGTATGAATCTACAATCTCACATGGGAAAAAGAAATCGCCGGTAACTTCAATATCATTCCTGATAGTAAACAGCCGGCCAATGCCTTTTTCAAGGAACCAAATATGATGCGATACTTCACCTTCCTTTAAAAGATAGTACCCTTTTGAAAGGGTTTGTTGTTTGAATGCCTCTAAATAATCTTCACTGGCAATATTTTCGAGAATCTTTACAGAATGTATTAGCTTATCAAGATATGGTATCATATAGTTATAAGAACACTCGGACCGGCTTTTACTTTCGATAAGTAATTTTGAGAATAACATGTCATGCATGTATTTGGAAAATTCATATAGTATCGTTAAGCTAAAAATAGAAAAAAATTAATTGAAGGGTAAACTTATTCAAGATTTAGTTTAATCAATCTGGGATCTGATATTGTTAGAAAAAAAAGCTGTTTTTTCTGTTTTTGAAAGATATACAAAAACAGAAAGCTTTATATCTGCCGGATTTACAGTATAAGAAAATGGTTTTCATTATTTGACTTAGGTCAAATACATTGTTGATAAACTTAATT
>JAHEEB010000985.1 GCA_024640925.1 Bacteroidota bacterium
CCGAAGCAGGAGAAGAAGTTTCTACCCGCGAGATTAAAAAGATTTTACAGGATTGCATCGGCAATGAAAATAAACGAAAACCATTAACTGACGATAGCCTTGCTGCTATCCTTCAGGAAAAAGGTTATCATATTGCCCGTCGTACTGTTGCTAAATACCGCGAACAACTAAATATACCTGTTGCTCGTATGCGTAAAGAACTCTGAAAACAATATTTATGAATAAAGCAGCCAACATTATTTCCGTAATTTTCCACCCCTTGGTAATGCCACTTGTTGGCTTCTTCATTATTTTTAACTCCGGAATTTTTGAGGTTAACATACCTTCTGAGGTTCTCAAATTTACCTACCTGGTTGTTATATTATTCAGCATTTTTCTGCCCCTTTCAATAATCCCGTTTTTAGTTTATTGGAAGCTGGCTCAAAATATAGAGTTTAACTCGCGGCAGGAAAGGTTTGCTCCTACTTTTTTTGCAGCCTTGTCTTTGGTTATTTTATATATTTTCATAAACCAGAAAGTGCCCATTGACCTTATTCAGGCATTTTCCTTTTCAATAGCATGTTCTGCCATGGTTCTCCTATTTCTGAACCTGCTTTTTAAAATTAGTATGCATCTTATGGTGCTGGGAGGAATTACCGGGTTAATGGCTATTCTCACAATTGAATACAGTGCTGACCTTTTCTTCTGGCTCTCAATTTTAATATTTATTACTGGTCTTGTTTCTTCGGCCAGACTTTATTTGAAAGCCCATAAACCTATAGAAATCATTTCAGGCTATGTTATAGGGTTTCTTATAAACTATAGTGTTTTGTTTTTTACTCCTAACAAATACCTGAATTGGTGAAAAAAGCATTTTCTTGAATAAACTTAAATAAATTAAAAAATCGGTAGTGTATAAATTTCAATGCATCCTGATTTTACTAACCTTTTTAACGATATCGGTCAATTCGCAGGTAGATACTATCAGCTTCGTTGATTTTTCAGGAAACAAACGCACCAGAAGCAACTATCTTTTAAGATTTATCGATATTAAGAAAGGAAACATTGCTGATTCTGTCAGCATTGCTGAAGATATGAGGCGTTTAAGAACTTTAAGCAGTGTTTTAATGGTAACACCTTTTATAATTCCCACTGATTCAGGAAATTTATTACGATACCAGATTAAAGAAAGGTGGACCCTTTTGCCAGTAGGCGATTTTGGTATTACAGGTAATAGTTTGTGGATTGGGGCCGGGGCAATGGAATCAAACCTCTTCGGTCGTGGAATTTATACCTATTTGTATGTTGAGTATGGAACACCCTATGCTTTTCATTTTATACTCCGGAATCCCTATCTTTTTGGCAGCAAGTGGGGAATAGAGGCAATTTCAAAATTGTCAAACGAAACCGAAAACTGGGAATATGCGGAAAACGGGTTTTTCCGTAAGTCATACATTTCGGTTGCTGCTAAATATGAATTAAGGTTTGAAAAAGATATCTATTTTGGAATAAAATTCCAACAAGATGAACTGATGAATAAGCTTGAAGATGAACTGTTCAAACTGGAATCGAGGCAGACAATGAGTGGGTTTGTAAAACTCATGTGTCAAAAAATCGATTATCGTAATTTCTATCTCAGCGGATGGAAAAATTATTTCTTGTATGAACAACAGTTTTCGCCCGATAACAAATCTGTATTCCTGATTCGTGATGATTTTTTTTATTTTCAACATTACAGGAAATCAAACCTGGCGTACCGGTTAAGTTTTGGTATATCGAATGAAAAAAAAGCAGGCTATTTGCCATTTATTGCCGATAGTTATAACAACATAAGAGGAAGTGGATACAGAATGTATAAAGGAAATCGCATAGCAACATTAAACTGCGAATACAGATATACTATTTATGATAAAAGATTTTTAGGTATTCAGTTGGTGGCTTTTACTGATATTGGGAATATCAAAGCCGAAATTAATAATTCTGTTATTCACGAAAAAAACCTTATACATGCCGGACCTGGTTTGAGACTGATATTTACCAAAGCATACAATGCTTTATTATCAGTGGATTATGGCATAAACCTGCAAGATCCGGTTAAAAGCTCCTTTGTTCTCGGGTGGGGACAGTATTTTTAAACCAAGATTTGTCAATAAATTTATTGTGTATCTTCATTGACAAATCCCGGATCAAAAAAAGCCCATTTCAGGGCTAATAACTTTTTTATTTTCCCTGGTTTATTTTCGCTCTCTGATCGCAACTCTTTGCTACGTTCATTCCTTCATCCATAGAACAGAAATTCTTATCCAATTGTTGACCTTTGGTATAATATTCAATAGCTTTTGGATAATCTTTCATCATTGTGTATGAAAGAGCGATATTTAAATAGCATAACGTTGCAATATCTTTATCAACCCGAGCTTTATTGTCTTCAATATTTGCTTCGGTAAGCATTTTTTCCCAGAT
>JAHEEB010000246.1 GCA_024640925.1 Bacteroidota bacterium
TATTCGGCACAACAATAAGCTGTCCGATTTCGGTTCCTTGTGATTTGGCCGAAATGGTAACATTGTCGCTAATTTTCCCTTTACATTCGATTAAGAGTGTTTCCAGATTGCCATTGAGAGTCAGCTCCTTTTTAAAGGTAGGTGCACCACCTGCAAAACAAATATTTGGATCGGAGCTGCTGAACTCTATCTCGTCTTTTCTTAAATCGGTAGCTATTGCGGGGGTTCCTGCTTCCTCGGCTTTAACAAAAAGTTTGGCGAAGCTTTTAGAACCATCGAGGTTGCCATCCACTGCCGGTGGCCATATTGAAAGGTAACTGCAAAGGTATTGTTTGTTGCCGGTTATATTCTCCTTTTTCTGAAAAACAGAGCCTAATACCTGATACTTATCTATCAATCCATCGGCAATTACCTTCTTGTCGAATTTATCGAAACCAAATTGTCCGGAATAGCTGATATCATTTAACCCATATTTTCCTTCAGATTGATCGGAAGATCGGTAAAACTGAATGACAGCATTAAAGTTATTTTGAGTTACTACATCGGTCTCTGATGGATTTAACACAGCAGGAGTACAGGTCTGGCCATCGAAAATGATTTTTATTTTCTCATTGCTTATGGCGCATGCAATGGTAGATTTCTTCAAAAGAACTTTCTTCCCCTGAACCTGGGTAGTTCCAACATCTTCCCATTTTAACGGAGCAATAACACCAAGGCAAGGTGGTTTATACGATCCCCATTTACTATGAGTGCATACTCCTTGAAATTGCAGGTTCATTTTTCCACAATCGCCTTCGGTAGCCCACAGTTGACCCTGTAACTTAACCATATTCGAAGTAACCATAAGTGTACCGGGCGCAGGCATGTATTTGCACTGGATCTTTGCGCCATGCATAACCACTTTGCGGTTTTCATCAGGAGATTCGGTACCTTCCTGTTTCTTTTCTTCGCGCATTTCCTCCACTTTCTTGTCGTGCTGTTTTTCAGCTTCGCTTGTAGAGGAAGCGCCTGAATTAAAAAGACTGCTGAAACTAAATTTGTTTGATGCCATGTTTTTAATAGTTAGCCCTTTGTCTACCTGGAGCAGGGACATTTGCTCTGCTAATTTCTCCATAATGCGACGACCAGTGTAAAAATCTGTTTCGTAATATGTGAAGGTAATTCTGTTTGATAATCTCTTCTTTTAAAGCAGGTAACTTCTGCCGGATTACATCAGCTGAAAAATCGGATAATTCCTTCGGTTTCATAAAATCGCCGCCCCAGCAAGTATCGAGTATATCCTGTGCGGTTTTATAAATCATTGTAGGTTGGTTATTAAAAGCGTGTTTTTCAATTACATGTTTGGCATAACATAGTATTTGATCTTCCGATGGACAAACACCCGCCAGACCATTCAGATTTATATTCACATTAATTTCAGCCAACAATTCACTTTTGCGTTTTGTTAATGGATCTGGGTAGCTATCATAGGAAGGAAAATTTGAAGCAGATTTATTTGCAGGGCTGAATAATTTGAAGCTATTATCCTCTTCTTCCCAGTATGGCATCCAATTGTTTTCGAAACGTGCCTGAATATAATCGCCCATAGGCATTGCCATTATCGGATCATAAGGCTCGAGAATATAGTAATATTTAGGTAGTTTATCATTAAATAAATCCCTATTAAATTCCATAGCAAACCGATGCATGATATGAAGAGGAATATAACTATACTTGTTACTTAAATAATAGCGTGTTCCAATAAGTTCATTCCATTTGTTTATCTTGAGTTCATGTTCTTTAAACCAACCCTGGTTGATTAATTGTTGTTTTTCAGTTTCCAGTTTGTTTTTTATATTTTGGCTGAAGCCATCATAATCTTGTATTTGCACCGATTCCTTCGCCCTGTCAACATAACAGCCTCCTACATCAGAATGTACCCCCGGCAATGATATTTCAATGCGTTTTTTTGGTTCGTCTTCACCTGAGGGGTAAATATGTGTGAGGCCGAATTTATCGCGATGTTCATCAGCAGCAGTGAGGTGTACAAGCTTTTTAGCCCAGTAATTGACTGTGTTTAATTTTAATTCAGCTACATCGTCTTTAAAATTGATGGGAATCAGAGAGTATGACGATACTGTATCATAGATTCCGACAAAACGGATTTGTATGTAAAGCCTGTTGATTTGATTAACTGTAAAATTATTTTTTAGCAGGTAGTAACCCAGAAATCCATATTTGGGAATAGCTTTATTTTCTTTTTTTGTAGTATCAACATATAATTGATCGTCAATAAATCTGAGTTCGTTTAAGAATTGAATGCCTGAATTTTGAGTAACCTCGTTCACAAAGTTACGTGCTGCTGCAGAACCTCTGCTAAACCCGAATACATCGAAGATAATTGATGTAAGATCTTTTATTTTAGGACTGGCTTTTTTTGCTGCTTTTTCGCATGCTTTAAGCACCTTTGCACGAATACCGTTTTCGAAGTGTCCAAATCCTGTACCATCCATTAAATCATCGGATCCGTATTTTACTCCATCTTTCTCTTCGGCACTTGAAGTTCCGATACCTTCAATATAGAACTTGGTTTGTGGATCCTTATCAATGTAATAGTCATACATACGTTCCACATTACTTGGATCGTTGTCATAACTGCTATCATTACCATCGTATTTCTTAAAGGCTTCAGAATTGCTTTTTCGTGCGGCAACATTGTACCGGTTATTGCAGGTACCATCAAAAAAGACACCAATTGTAATGCTGTTCGTTTTTTTCTCTTCCTGATTCTGAGTCTTATCAGACATATTGTAAACAAAGCTGTTGTATGATTCTGTTGCCATATCTGATTACTTCTTTTCTTCTTTAAATTCGTCTTTGAATACTGTAAAATAGCCACGGTTTAATTCATTCGACGGATATATTTTTATATCGGCTTTATATAACTGAATCTCGCGATGGTTTTCCGGATCTGTATTTTCAAGATATATCCTTATGTAGCTATCGTCTTTATTGATTAGGATCCGAAATTGTCCCTTTTGATCAGGATTATCCTGGTAAATAAATTTATACGCCTTAAAAATTTCTTCTTTATCCAGTTTGATTTCGGCTTCTTTTATTTTTCGTTTATTCGACCACGATAAATCTATTTCTATTATCCTTGCTTTATATCCAAATGGATTGGTGGTTAGTTTTCCTTCCGATATTTCGTCAACTTCGCCATTAAAGTAAGTCACCAATATTTCATCGGCAATTCCGTTTTCTTTATCCTCGAAATCGACTATAGGGCGCCAGTTAAATTTTTCTCGGTAGGTATCCCAAAGTCCGTATGGGACACCATTTTTTTTGATGCTATCATTGATTTCATTTTCGCCTTCCAACATAATTTTACACCATTCTGACTGGTCATCAGTTATGGCAGTCGGTGCAAAATCATGCATAGAAACGACAGTATCTTTAGCTTGGTAACGGCCAATCTCTATCACTTTTCCAACTCCCATCAGCCAAACAACAACTATTCCACCAGGTGCCATGCCTACATTGATAACATTATATGTGCCATGTGTTTTTGACAGGTATTCAGTAAAACCCTCTTTGAACAGTTTGGCCATGGTGTCAGTTGGCATGGGAAAATTGCCGGTATAAAATTTATTTTCGGTATACGAAATCCAGGTAATTTCGAGCTCTGTTGGCAGTGGCTTGAAATTATTGCCACCAACGGTACCGCCTTCTTTGCCCCATCCGTTTTGTAAAAATGCTGAACCGGGTATATCCATGGCATATCCGTTTTCGAAAACGAAAGTGGCCTTATACATCTCAATCGGGTACATCTCTGGAGCACACGAAGTGGCATCCCATTCAAAAGTTTCCATTTTTTTTGGTTTACAGTTAATAAATATGATTACCAAGCAAATACTGGTTAATAAAATGGTTATTTTTATTGTTTTGCTTTTCATGCCTTATTGGGTTTTATCCTTAGTGTCGTATACAAAGCTGATTTAAGTTCCCATATCTATAATTAAATTTATTCTTTTTTATATTCATCTTTGAAGACAGTGAAATAACTACGATCTATTTCATCTACAGGATATATTTTAATATCTACTTTATGTAATTGAATTTCTCTATGATTATTTGCATCTGTATTTTCAAGGAATATCCTTACATAGTCCTCATTCTTACTAATTTGAATTCGAAGTTGGCCTTCCTGTTCAGGATTATTCTGATATATAAACCGATATGCTTTAAATATTTCTTCTTCTTCCAAATGAATTTTCAATTTACTAATTGTTCGTTTATTTGACCACCAACAAGTTATTTTCTTAACCCTAGCTTTATGTCCAAAAGCATTGGTGATAAGTCTGTCATTTGAAATTTGGTCGATTTCGTTATTAAGATAATAAACCATGATTTCATCAATAATTGTGCTTTCCTTGTCTTCAAAATCGATTACTGGTCGCCAGTTAAATCTTTCGCGGTAGCTATCCCAAAGACCATAAGGAATACCGAATTTTTTAATACTGTCAGCTACTTCCGGATTGTGTCCCATTGCAATATTAACCCATTCAGTCTGGTCATCTATTTGTGCTGTTGGAATAAAATCTCTCATAGAAACTACCGTATCTTTAGCCTGGTAACGACCTACATCTACTGATTTTCCAGCCCCCATTAACCACACAACAACAATGCCCCCGGGCGCCATACCAACATTAATAACATTATAAGTACCATGTTTTTTAGACTGGAATTCTGTAAATCCCTCTTTAAAAAGATTTATTATGGAATCTTTGGGCAAAAGGAAACTACCAGTGTAAAATTTATTTTCAGTATAGGAAAGCCAAGTGAGTTCAAGCCTTTCGGGTATCGGCTTAGAGTTGTCCCCACAAACAAAACTACTTGCATCACCCCATCCATTTTGCATAAAGTCAGCGCCAGGTATATCCATAGCATTTCCGTTTTCGAATATGAAAGTAGCCTGATATACACCCATCGGATAAAATTTTGGGGCACACGAAGTGGCATCCCATTCAAAAGTTTCCATTTTTTTTGGTTTACAGTTAATAAATATGATTACCAGACAAATACTGGTTAAAAGGATGGTTATTTTTGTTATTTTGCTTTTCATAAAGGTTGTGGTTGTTACAAATATAGTATGTCTTGTTCTGAAAGAGCCTTTAGCTGGTACTTTCTTCTTACCAGATAATCCTTTCCCGAAAAAGCTATTTCAACATTTACATGGTGTATTGCGCTCGATTGGGCTTCAAAAATAAAATCGCCCATATAGGATTCTAACTTTACAGTATTCTCTAGAGGATTTTCTATTGTGCCCTTCATATTGAAACGAATTAACCCTTCGGTTACATCCTTTTTAATGAATCGTTCGTGAACAGGCAATTTAGATGGATCTTCCGGTATGTTAATCATGTAATTCCTTTTATAAGTGTCCGACTCATTGTTATATAAACCCGGAGCTATTAATCCAAAATGTTTATATTGATCAAACTCCTGTATAATTCGTGTTTTATTTTTATAAATATTTTCTGTTTTGGTTAAAAGTTTATCTATCAGATGTCCTTTGTACATTTCCCGGATTTTCTCACAGGTCTCTTTTGATTTCTGTATTATCTCTTCCCAATTGACAATACCTTCCAACTCTCCATAAGCATTAAGCATCAATGTGATATCATCGTTAATATAGGCGAGTTTTCTCCAAAGATCCTTTTCGCTTTGCAGAATTTTATTATCTTCATGTTCACGGCGAAAAGTCTCGACATGGCAAGAAATAAAGGAATTTACAGCTTTTCTGCTTATTTCCACATGCCATATTTTTGAGATTTGACTAAAGTGCTGATTTTCTTCATTCTCAAACAACTCGTCAATAATAACTTTGTAAAACTTTTTGTGTGGTATAATCTGAACTGGTACCATAGAGCTAACCCTGACTAACTTTTACTTCGCTGGCTCCCTGAAAAACAGCAGATCCGGAACTTTGTATTTTTATATCTCCTGATGATGAATTTATAGAAGCATCTGAAGCGGTAAGTTTATAGGAAGATTGAATAGTTTCTTCTTTCTCACCATTAATGGTCTGCTTACAATTACCCGAACTTATTGTATAATCATCGGTTATATTCAGTGTACTGCTTTGCTGAATTGTTTCTTCTTTGCTGGAAGCATCGATTTTTATATGTTCATCTACTTTGATAATCATATTTTTTGCACTTAACGTCATTGTTTCAGGAGCTATAATTTCGATATTTTTTCCTTTTGAATCAATGTGAATTCTATTACCACTATTGTCTTTTATTGTTATTCCCCAGCTACTTCCCTTATTGTCATTAAACTCTATTGTATGTCCGCTTCTCGTTTTAATGGCTTTAAAGTCGTTATCTTCAGATTGCCAGTCTCCGGGCTTAGCACTACCATGATATACAGTACCTAAAACGAAAGGTTTTTCAGCATTTCCACCTTCAAAGCCTATCATTATTTCTTCCCCTTTTTCAGGCACAAAAAACACTCCTTTGTTCGGCCCACCATAGGGCATGGTGATGCGAACCCATGGAGAATCGCCATACTTCTGCCAGCT
>JAHEEB010000247.1 GCA_024640925.1 Bacteroidota bacterium
AAAAAGTAAAAGTAATTCGCGAAGAAACAGGACAATTATATGTAATAAAAATAGTTTAAGCAAAATAAAAACTTTAACAAAAGTTGCAAATGAAAGCCAGCAGGTATATTAAATTATCATTGCTAATCATTCTTATAGCGTTGCTTGTTATGGGCGTTGCATACTACGATGTTTATCGCAGGGTATATTCGGCAAATGTCACAACAGGTATGGAGAAGAAAGTGTATTTTTTTGTGAAAACAGGATGGACATACGATTCAGTACTTACCAGTTTAAAAAATCAGAAATTGCTTAAGAATGTATCAAGTTTTGAGTGGACAGCAAAGCGCAAGAAATTTCCTGAATCAATTAAGCCAGGTCGTTATCTGATTAAAAACCGGATGAGCAATAATGAACTTGTGAATATGCTCCGGGTTGGAAGGCAAAGTATTGTTAAGCTTACTTTTAATAATATCCGAACGACAGAGCAGTTTGCCGGCAAAATTGCCAGTGAGTTCGAATTTGATTCTGTTACAATACTAAATCAGATCTTTGACACATCTACATACCGAAAGTATGATATGAATAAAAATACGGTGCCCAGTTTGTTTATTCCGAATACATATGAATTTTACTGGAATACATCGGCTGAAAAATTTATTAGTAAAATGCACGATGAGTATGAAAAATTCTGGGATGAAAAGCGTCTTTCGAAAGCTGCAAAACTGAAAATGACCAGGGAGGAGGTGATTTCTCTTGCATCTATTGTTGATGAAGAAACGAAGAAAAACGATGAAAAGAAAAGGATCGCCGGTGTTTATATTAATCGTCTTAATAAAAACATGCGTTTACAAGCCGATCCAACCGTAATATTTGCTATGGGTGATTATTCAATCCACAGGGTATTAAAAAGGCATCAGAATTACGATTCGCCATACAATACATACAAAAACGATGGGTTACCTCCGGGTCCAATTTGTTATCCTTCCATTTCATCTATCGATGCAGTGCTTAATTACGAGAAGCATGAATATATTTATTTTTGTGCAAAACCAGATTTTTCAGGATACCATAATTTTGCAAGTACTCTGGAACAACATACTAAATTTGCCAGAGCTTATCAGCGCGAACTAAATAAAAGGAGGATTTATCGGTAAAAATTCTTTGCTGAATATTCAGGAATGTTATATCTTGTTAATGTTTGTTTGATTATGAGGCTATCAAAACCAATTATAGATTATGGATAAGATTAAATTTGGTATCGATGGGTGGTGGGGGACAATAGCAAAAGATTATACACTTTCTAATGTCGGAAAGGTTGCTTATGCTATAGCCAGATGGGTTACCAGTAAATTTCAGTCACCATCGGTTGTTGTTGGGTACGATTGTCGTTTCGGCGGGGAAATGTTTCTTGAGGCTATAGCCAAAATTCTTGCATCGAAAGGAGTTCAGGTATATATATCGGAGAACTTTGTTTCAACACCAATGATTTCATTGGGGGTTGTTAAGCTTAAAGCTCAATGTGGGATTGTTATTACAGCCGGTCATGCTCCTGCCGCATACAACGGAATAAAGCTTAAAGGTGCTTATGGTGGTCCTTTGCTCGATAAAGATATTAAGGATATAGAAAACCTTATCTCAACCGATTATGAGTTTGATCTCGAAATGTTGAACTGGAATTACTTGCTGGAACAAGGAAAAATTCAGTACATAAACCTCGAATCAATTTATGTCAAGCACTTACACGATCATTTTAATTTTGCAAAATTAAACGAATCGGGCTATCGGTTTGCTTTCGATGCAATGTATGGTAGTACCCAGAATATTTTCAGAAAAATATTGCCTGATGTAAAACTTTTTCATTGCGAACAAAATCCCTCATTTAACAATATACAGCCCGACCCCCTTCATAAAAATCTTCACGAACTTGCCGATTATGTATGGAAATCGAAAAAATGCGATTGTGCCCTTGCTTCTGATGGCGATGGTGATCGGTTAGCTCTCTATGATAATGAAGGTAGTTATGTTGATGCGAACCGTATTATTCTTTTATTGATACATTACCTTACACAATACCAGCAACAAACAGGTAAGGTGGTTGTAAGTTTCCCTTGTACAAGTAAAATCGAAAAGCTTTGCTCACATTATGGAATTGATGTGGAACGCACTCCTGTTGGTTTTAATCATATAGCTGAGATTATGCTTCACGAAGATATTCTTGCTGGTGGAGAAGAATCAGGAGGGATGACTATCGGTACATACATGCCCGAGCGCGACGGTATTTGGATGGGCATGCAGGTATGGAGCTGGCTTATAGAATCGGGAAAATCTCTCAAGGAATTGATATCTGAGATTGAGGCGATTACCGGATCTTTTGCTACCGATAAGCTGGAACTTATGCTTAACAAAAATCTCAGGAACAAGATTATTGAGAAATGTCGAAAAGGAGAGTTTACTGAATTTGGTAAGAACATAGTTACCCATGTTGAAAATCTCGATGGATTTAAGTTTTATTTTGGTCCCGAAGAGTGGGTTCTTATCAGACCTTCTTCTATGTACCCGGTTTTGCGACTATATGCCGAAGCTTCAGATTCTGCCAGAGTTCGGGAATTATTAATATCGGTGCAGAATGTTTTAAATCACATTAGCTAGAGGTTTTATGAAACGATTGTTGTTTATTCTGTGTGTTATATGTTGGTTAGAACCTGTTATTGGTCAGGCCAGGGAAAATTTTAGTCCGCAACTGGCTATTGGCTTTCATTACGGATTAAACAGGGCCTCAATCGATTTTATCCCTTCTATAGGTGAGCAGCCAATAAGCTTGTATTCTACTGGTTTTATTATTAATTATATCAGAGAGCCTCATCTGGGGTTACAGATTGAATTAAATATGTCGCAGCGAGGATGGCAGGAAGAAAATGATACAGCTGGAAGTTACTCAAGAACAATGAACTACCTGGAAGTACCGGTATTGACTCATATTACTGCTAATATTAAAAATATAAGATTAAACTTTGATTTGGGGCCATATGTTGCTTTTTTTCAAGACTATTCGGAGAAATATGATCCTGGTCTGAGGATTATTAGTCCTGGTGATACTTTGTTAGGAGATATTAACTACTATGGCAAGGATATCGACAGTAAATTTGACTATGGTTTTATGGGAGGTGTTGGTTTAGGCTATAATACTTTAATTGGAGAATTTCAGCTTCGTTTCCGCTATACTCAGGGAATGATTAGTGTTTTTAAAAAATATCCCGAAGGCAATTTCCGCTATACACAAGCACGTTGCTTTTATTTTGGGGCTGCTTATTATTATACGTTTACTTTTCACAAAAAGAAATAAAATCTGGTACCCTTACACAAAACAGACCTCTGGTTCCAGCAGTAGACCAAATTTATTTAAAACAATCTGCCTGATATGGTCCGATAAATCAGCTATTTCCTGTCCTGTAGCATTTCCGTAATTGACAATTACTAAAGGCTGATTTTTGTATGTTCCTGTGTCTCCAGCTCTGTAACCTTTAAGTCCCGATTTTTCAATTAACCAGGCAGCAGATATTTTAACCATGCCTTTTTCAGGATAATGTGGTATTGTTGGATCCAATTGAATCAGTTTTTCCGCTGTTTCTATATCAACAACCGGATTCTTAAAAAAACTTCCGGCACTTCCTATCTCTTGCACAGAGGGTAACTTCGATCGACGGATATCGATAATAGCTTTGCGGATAGTTTTAATCGATTTTTCGTCATATTTGAAAAGCTCTTCTTCGATTTTTCCATACGATGTATTTAAAATAGGTTTTTTGCTTAGCTTGAATGTAACCTGTGTAATAAAAAAATGTTTATATCCATTTTCTTTGAAAATACTCCACCTGTATGAAAACTTGCATTCTTCGTTTTTGAAACTTACAAACTTGTTCTCCAATAAACTATATGCTTCAACCAAATAGATTATATCTTTTGCTTCAGTTCCATAAGCTCCGATATTCTGGACAGGGGCAGCACCAATACTACCCGGAATGTCGGAAAGGTTCTCTGTACCTCCCAGGTTTTTATCAACACACCATGCAACAAAATCATCCCAGATAACACCACTTCCTGCCTTTACTATAATTGAGTCTTCATCTTCTTCTATAACTTCAATTGTGTTTATTTTTGAATGAATAATAATTCCTTCAAAATTATTTCTGAACAAAACATTGCTGCCTCCACCAAGAATAAAAAATGGTGTTTTTTGAAAAACATCAGAATTAGCTAACTCATATAGTTGCACTGGTTCTTCAATTTCAATGAAATACTTTGCAGTGGCTTCGATCCCAAAAGTATTGTACTTTTTAAGAGAGAATTTTTCTTTTATTATCATCACAAAAACCTTCTAAGTCTGACAAAACTAAAAATCATTCTATTGTTATCAATAAGCTTTAGTCTTTTTTTTATAGGTATTTTCTAATAACATATTTGGGTTTAGAAAGAATGGTACCATTTTTATGTTGCTTAATTTATTGTAAAACCATAGTTTTGTCCTAAATATGGGAATCAAAATCTTTCAAACGCCTTGATAAAAATAATTTTTGCAGTTACCAACGACATAGTCACCGATAACAGGATTCATAAAATAGCCTATACATTAACTTCAAATGGATATAGTGTAACTGTTGTCGGTCGGATGATGAAGAATAGCATTAACCTTGACAACCGTCCATATAAAACGCACAGGTTCAAAATGTGGTTTAACAAAACATTTCTTTTTTATTCCAATTTTAACCTGATACTTTTTTTTTACCTGCTGAAAGCTCCGGTAGATATAATTGTTTCTAATGATTTAGATACACTGCTCGCCTGCTCGCTGGCATCAAAAATAAGGAGAAAAAAGCTGGTGTTTGATAGTCATGAATTATTTACAGAACTTCCTGAGTTGGTTTCCAGGCCATTTGTAAGAAGTATTTGGAAGTTAAATGAGAAATTATTGTTGCCTGGTGTAAAGTTCGGATACACAGTTTCAAAACCTATACAAGATTATTATAAAAATAAATACAGGAAGGATTTTCTGCTGGTAAGAAATGCCAGCATGTTTCGAAGAGAACAGGGTTTCAGGTATATTCCGGAAAATTTGGTGATTATATATCAGGGCTTCATTAATGTCGGAAGAGGTCTGGAATTGATGCTTAATACTCTTCATCTTTTGAGCAATGTTAATCTTTGGATTGTTGGCGGTGGTGAAATTGTTTCTGAGCTGAAAGAGCTTGCAAAGAACTTGCACGTTGAAAAACAAGTTGTTTTTTGGGGTAGGGTGCGGCTTGAAGAACTCGCTGAAATTACTTCACAGGCACATATTGGTATTTCTCTGGAAGAAGATTTAGGATTGAATTACAGATATGCCTTACCTAATAAGCTTTTTGATTACATTCAGGCTCGTATTCCTGTTATAGTATCAGATTTACCCGAAATGAAATTGCTTGTAACCGATTATAAAATAGGTTGTGTTTTAGAAGAAAGAACCCCTGATTCATTGGCAGCGATTATAAAAAATCTTCAAAGTGATTTAAAATCACAGGAAGAAATATTCAAAAACCTCGAATTTGCTGCCAGAGAATTGTGCTGGCAAAAGGAAGAGGAAAAAATTATCGGACTATACCACGATTTGTCCTCACAAATTGGTGGGCATATCTCCTGATTGAAAAGTGAAAAACATGATAAAGACCATAGGCAAGAGGAATTGCAACAATCATCCAAATAATAATGGCCGATAAGTTTACTTTCCATAGTTCACTCAAAGCATACCAGAAATTTTCTTTAAATAATAAAAAATATTCCGAAACAGTGAAATCAACAGTTCCATCGCCCATAAAAAGGTTCCCGGCTTTAAAGAAGGGGACTAATAATATGATTTGAAACGGTTGTACAACATAATGTACTACCTGCATAACAACAAAATCCAGTCGCAGTGAAATAGCTACAATACCCACGAGAAGCGTTGTAATCCCATAAAAAGGTATTAATCCTATTGTTATTCCTAACGCGAGAGAAACTGCTAATCTTTTTTGTGAAATTCCATTTTTTAATGCTAACCTAATTGGTAACAGAACTTTCCTCTTAATCCATCTCCACATATTATACTTTGGCTTATTAACTTTTAACTAACTCAATTTACGCTATTATATATTTTTTGTTTCACTTATTAAAAAAAATAGTAGATGATAATAATCAATCACACAAAAAAATCATTTCCAGGCTAAATTTTTCTTTAATTGGAGGTCTTGATTATACCTTAACCAGATGGGAACAAAATTAAATAAAAATCGTTTACTTTGAAAGCTATTTTTATTAATATGGTTTTTTTTTGTTGAATAGGTTTATACCTTCCATTAATTTCTTTTCAGGATTTATTTGGATGGAGTTCGGGTATCTTCCGTTATACCGGTATCATACTTAAATTTTGATGAGTACGCATTTTTTACTGGTTTTATGAAAAAAACCATTTTATTCTAACATATATTTATACAAAAAGAAATATGAAAAGGTTTATTGTATTAGTTTCAGTTGTTCTCGCCCTTTATTCATGTGCAAAAGATCCTGGCAAAGG
>JAHEEB010000248.1:0-2113 GCA_024640925.1 Bacteroidota bacterium
TTTAATATTGTCACTTATTGTTGCAAAAGCATTTCTTCCGGCATTTTCAGCTATTACAGATAAGCAGATTCATTTTCAGGTATTCGAAAACCTGAAATTTACCTCTTTTTTGCTCATTATCATGTTGCTGGTTGGAATATTATCGGGCGCTTATCCGGCCTTTTTTATGTCATCAAAGCAGATAACAGCTTTGCAAAAAGGAAGTATACTAGGAAAAACCCGCGAATCGTTCAACCTCAAGAAAGTATTAGTAACATTTCAGTTTGTCATTTCATTGTTTCTGATTCTTCTAACTCTTTCTATTTCAAGACAAATAAAATATTTAACTCAAAAAGATTTAGGATTTGAAAAAAACAATATTTTATACACCCAAATAAATGTCTCGCAAAATGGGGCCTCCTTTGAGCAAGTAAGAAACCGTTGTCTTCAACATACTGGGATTAAAAATGCATGTTTTTCAGAAAACCTGCCATTTGTGAGATTTGGAGGAGGAAAGACAAACTGGGAAGGTGGAAATCAGGATGAAAAGGTTTCCTGTCGCTTTAACAATGTAAGTTACGATTATCTGAATACAATCGAAGCAACTCTAATTGCTGGTCGCGATTTTTCCAGGGATTTTCCGGGCGATGAAGGAAATGGTTGTATTATAAATGAATCGGCAGCAAAATGTTTTGGATGGAAAAATCCAATTGGTAAACATTTATCAGACAACCGACTGACAGTAGTGGGAGTAGTTCGTAATTTTGTTTATAAAGATATCCATAATGTTATTGAACCGAATATTCTGGTTCTTACTCCTGATAATTCTCGGGGGGATTGGATTTTCTCATTCAGGATTGATGGGACACAAATTGGCCAAGTAAAGGCTTTTCTGACTGAAGAATTCGAAAAGTATTTTCCGAACGATCCTTTTGAATTTCATGATTTAACTACCACTTTTAACAATGAAGATACTTTTAAAACGTACCATTCTATTAATTATACAATTTTATTTTTCTCAGTTATAAATATATTACTTGCAGTTATCGGCTTGATGAGTTTAGTTTCATTTACTGTTACCCAAAGAAATAAAGAGATTGGAATACGAAAAATTAATGGTAGTTCATCATGGCAGATATTTTATCTGCTAAGCCATGAGTATTATCTGCTTTTTTTTATTGCTATTATAGTTTCTGTTCCAATGGCATGGTGGACTTATTCCTTCATTCCGGGCGCATTTAAATTACCTGCACAGCCATTAATTTTTGTTTTTGGAATTCTGGTTTTATTTGTGATTATTTTGTTCACCATGAGCCACCAAACATTGAAGGCAGCAAGAAGAAACCCTGTAGAGGCATTAAGATATGAATAAAAATTACTTTTTGATTTAAAATTAATTATTATGTTCCGAACCTATTTGAAAATAGCAATCAGAAATCTGATAAAACATAAATATTATTCCCTGATAAATATTCTTGGCTTAGCCTTTGGTATTTCAGCTTCTGTTTTGATTTTTCTATGGGTGAGCCATGAAACCAGTTTTGATAAATTTCATAACAACTACAAAAATATTTATAGAATTACTTCCGATGCTTCGTTGGGAGGGCAAGATTTTAAGATTTGTCAAACCCCTTCCCCATTAGCAAAAGAATTAATTGACAAATGTCCTGAGATTCTGTTGTCAACCAGAATTTCTTCCTACTTTGATATTGTATATCAATACAACAATATCTTTTTCAAAGAGAAGAAAGCAATACTAGCTGATTCAAATTTTTTCAAAATATTTAATTTCCCGTTTATAGAAGGAGATTCAAAGAATCCTTTTACTTGTCAAAATGGTGTTGTATTGACAAAGGCCCTGGCCAGAAAGTATTTTGGGAATGAACCAGCGTTGGGAAAAATTATCGTTACAAATGGAAAAGATCCGATTGTTGTTACAGGAGTAATTGAAGATATGCCTTCGAATTCGCATATTCAATTCAATTTAGCTCTTAGGTTACAAAATGAAGATAATTGGGGCAATTTTAATAGGATAACCTATGTCCTTCTAGGGAAAAACTTCTCCAGAAGCAATATCGATAAATCGCTTCAGGAAATGGAGCGGTATATTATTAAGATGTCTGATGCCTTGGGT
>JAHEEB010000248.1:2123-6563 GCA_024640925.1 Bacteroidota bacterium
TAAATTCGAAACTTTATAATGAAATAGAAGCTAATGGCAGCAAAATTATTGTGATTTTCTTTTCAATTATTGCAATACTGATCTTATTCATTGCAGGTATTAATTATATGAATCTTTCCACTGCTTATTACGACACCCGGAGAATGGAAGTTGGAATAAGAAAAGTAAATGGAGCTCAACGTAGTAGATTAGTATGGCAATTCCTTTGTGAGTCATTATTTATCAGCATTTCCGCTTTTATCATTGGAATATTTCTTATAAAACTGTTCCTTCCGCTTTTCAAGAATTATATAGGTATTCAAATAAATGAAAGTGTATTTTACACATGGTATTTTATTCCTCTTGTATTTGTATTAGTAGTGCTTATTGGTTTTATTTCAGGAATATATCCAGCAGTATATTTGTCTCGGTTCAATACCATTTCAACCTTGATAAACAAATCAAAATCATCAATAAACAAATCGTTTAATCCTCGTTCGGTTTTGGTTATTTTTCAATTTTCAATTACCATTATTGTTATTGTTGCTACCATAACAACTAAAAAACAGGTTGGTTTTATGCTAAGCAAAGAGTTAGGTTTCAATCAGGAAAAACTTGTTGTAATTGAAGGCACAGGTAATTTAGGTGATAAAGCAGCAGTTCTGAAAAGTGAATTACAGCAAAACCCTCTGATTGTTAATTTAAGCTTTTCCGATGTTTATCCTGGTGGTTCATATGTAAATGTAACCGGCTATAATATAGAGAGAGACCCTTCAAATACGCAATATATATTAAAAACCATTATGGCTGATGCCGATTACTTCGATACTTACGAAATGAAAATGGTTCAGGGACTAAAGCCTCTCAATACCGACAAATCTGCTATGATTCTGAATGAAAAGGCTATTGATTTAATGAACCTTTCTGATCCGGTTCATCAGAGTATAATTTGGAATGGACAATCTTATCCGATTTTAGGTGTAGTGAAGGATTTTTATCACGACCCATTAAACGTTGGTTTAGATCCGATGATTATCCGATATATCGAAAACCAAAGCTTCGATTTTCTTACTATACGCCTTGCCGAAGGAAATACAAAAGAAGCTATGAATTTTATTGCCAGCAAATGGAATGAACTATCGGGGAATAAGCCATTTGAGTATTTTTTCCTGGATAATAAAATCGAATCGGCTTATAAATCAGAAATGAAAACAGGAAATGTTTTTTCAGTTTTTTCAATTTTATCTGTAGTTATTGCCTGTATGGGATTATTTGGCATAGCTACCTTTTCCATTCAAAGACGCATAAAAGAAATAGGTATCAGAAAAGTAAACGGGGCCAAGATTTCTGAAATTCTGATGCTATTAAACAAAGAATCGATAAAGTGGGTATTTGTTGCATTTGTTTTGGCTACACCAGTTGCCTGGTATGCCATGAACAAATGGCTCGATAACTTTGCTTATAAAACCGAAATAAACTGGTGGATTTTTGCAGTGGCAGGTCTTCTGACAATGGGAATAGCTTTACTTGCCGTGAGCTTTCAGATTTGGCAGGCAGCAAGGAAAAATCCTATCGAAGCATTAAGATATGAATGATTAATTAGAAGGTATTCAATGATTATAATTTATTTATTCATTAAAAGATAAACTATGGTCAACCACAATTTACAAACAGCAATATATAATCTCATGCGTAATCCCCGGATTGCATTAATTAACATTTTCGGGTTGGCCCTTGGATTAGCTTGCACAATTCTTATCTACTTATGGGTAGAAGATGAGTTGAGCTACGAAAAGTTCTATAAAAATGCAGATCAAATATATCTGGCTTATATGAAGGGTACCAGCGGTAACAGTATTTCGTATCAGTCTACGACATCGCCTGTTATTTCGGAACGAATCAAATCTCAATTTCCAGGTGTGCTCGAATCGGCAAGACTTTTCTTTTTAGGCGAATCTAAGGTAAAGTATGAAGGCAAAATATTCAATGAAACACGTTTGTGTGCTGCTGATCCTTCGATTTTTTCAATTTTTGATTTTACGTTTATTAAAGGTTTTCCCGATAAGGCTCTTGACGATCCGTATTCGATTGTTATAACTGAATCGATGGCAAAAAAGTACTTCGGGAATGAGGAGCCTGTTGGCAAGGACATAATAGTTGAAGATAAATCTTTTAATGTAAAGGGAGTAATAAGTGATTTTCCTAAAAATGCTTATCAACGTTTTGATTTTCTAATCCCATTCATGACTATTTCACAACTGTGTTCAGTTCCAGTTGAAGGTTCCGATTTTTTTCCGTGTTATTACTTTAACTATATTTTACTCAATAAGAATGCTAACTATCTTGCATTAAATGAACAAATAAGAAAAAGTATAACCATGGATAACGGAGCCATTAAATTTGAAATAGAGCTTGTTCCGGTTACAAAAACTTATTTGCAGGATTCCGGTGGAGCTAGCCGACTTGTTATTTTTTCCACCATTTCCATATTTGTATTATTTCTGGCATGTATCAATTATATTAATCTTACAATTGGTACTCTTTTATCGAGGATAAAAGAAATAAGCATCAAAAGGATTATTGGTGCAAACAAACGGCAAATGATTGTACAACTTATAACAGAAAGCACCTTTATTTCTTTTTTGGCTATGATAGTTGCAATCGTTTTAACATACCTTTTCTTAACCAGGTTTAATAGCATTACTAACAAACAAATTGAATTTAGTTTTTCCAATTTCCGGTTTGTCGGATTTATAATTTTGCTTACACTATTAACTGGCCTTTTGTCAGGGCTTATACCCGGACTTAAGTTTGCTTCGGTTGATGCAAACAATCTCTTAAAAAACAAAGCTTCTTTAGGTTCCGATTTAGGATTTTTCAGAAAAGGGCTTGTTGTTTTTCAATTTGTAATCACTGTTTTTTTTCTTATCTCAACATTTGTAATCAATCGTCAATCCAATTTAATAAGCAATTTTAATGCTGGTTTTAATAAGGACAATATTTATTACGTCAGTCTTAAGGGAGATATCAGGAAGAAGATTCCTGAGCTCAGGCAGCGTATAATGCAAAATTCGCAAATTATTGGTGTAGCTTCAGCTTCAATACTTCCTAATCAAATTAATGTTGGTAATTTTTTTAAATGGGGAGTATCTGATGTTACCGATAGAAGAATATGTGAAGCTCTTGTCGATTCGAATTATCTGAAACTTTTTGACATGAAACTGCTTGAAGGAAGGTTTTTTGATATGGAACATCCTGGTGATGCAGATAATTCAATCGTAATAAGTGAAACAGCTTATGATCTGCTTAAGGAAAAAGATGCTATTGGAAAGCCATTTCGATATGGAGATAAAACACTTAATCTGATAGGGGTTGTGAAGAACTATCAGCACAATTCTGCCTTATATTCAACACCTGAGGCAATTTCCTACATTTTAAGTCCAAACGACAACAACTATTTATTTGTTAAAATAAATCCAAAATTAACCGATCTGGCTATGATGGATCAGACCATAAAATATATTCAGGGAATCTGTAATAGTTTTAGTCCTGATAGACCTTTATTTTATGGTTTTCTAAATGAGGTTAGTTATACTATTGAAAATCAATTTGAGGCTCGTAGGAAGCTGATTTTAACGGCAACAATATTAACTATACTCATTTCATTGATCGGATTATTTGGGTTGGTTTATTGTTCTGTTAAAACCCGAGTAAAAGAGATAGGTATTCGCAAAATAAATGGAGCGAAAATACTTGAAGTAATGTTGTTACTCTATAAAGACTTTGTAAAATGGATAACCATTGCATTTTTGATAGCTTGTCCGATAGCCTGGTTTGCTATGCACATGTTGCTTGAGAGCTTTGCAAATAAGACGGATTTGAGTTGGTGGATATTTGCTGCTTCTGGAATTTCAGCATTGTTTTTGGCAATGTTAACCGTGAGTTGGCAAAGCTGGCGAGCCGCCAGTAAAAATCCGATAGAAGCCTTAAGATATGAGTAATAACTTTTTATTTTAAAAACAGTGGGGGAACGGTTTAAAAACACTGACTTGTGAATAGATAATTTTCGATAAGCATAAACAAATATCTAATAATAAATGATTTTTAACGAGCTGAAAACAATCTGGAGGAGTCAAAAACGCAATAAACCAATTGCGACAATTAATCTTTTGGGATTAACTATTGGCATTACCTCAGTACTAGCTATTACAGCTTTTGTAGTTTCGGAATTTAACCGTGGGAAAGAAATACCAGGGGCTTGCAATATTTACCGAATGGAATTGGAAACTGATTTTGGACATGCTGCTCTGAATCCATACCCTCTCGGAAATTATTTAAAAGAAAACAACAAAGATGTCGTTGATTTCGTAAATGTTCGTCCTGGTAACTTTATGGGGAGCAATGACCTTAATACATTTGAAACCGAAAAGGATAAATTCCAGGTCAAGAATATACTTTATG
>JAHEEB010000986.1 GCA_024640925.1 Bacteroidota bacterium
CTTTTCTTTTACAACTGTTTTTATTTTATTAATTCTTTCTTTTCCGAGTTCCTGAATTTCTTTCCTTATTTTTTCTTTTTCTTTTTCATCCTTTGTTCCGCCATAATTTTTTTGTAAGGCCACCATTTGTGTTTGTTTTGAGAGCATATATTGCTGAAATTCACAGAAAATGGTATTATCATCAGAACCTGTTATTTGCAAATTTTTAACTAAATCGAGTGTATCATTGGTTATGGAAAAAGTCTGGTCAGTACCCATAATAATTTCAAAATACTTGCCATCGGGTAAATAAATGATGTAAAGTCCTTGCCGAAGAGAGGTCTTCCCCTTAAAAATTCCTTTTCCTGTTTGATCCAGGCGGGCAGTATCATCGGGATACATTGGTTTGCCCAAATAATGACCAAGAATAACGGTGGTATCTTTTAATCCTTTAATAGCAATATCAATAGAATACCCCTTTTTCTGTGAAAAAACCGGGTTTGCTACAAAGGTTAAAATAATAAGAATAGTGAGGGTTTTGCTTATACTTTTCATACTATCTATAAATTGAACTAACGGCGCAAAAATAACATAAAATTGGTAAATAGTAAACGGGCATTTTGTTTTCATAGAATCATTTAGGTATTTTTAACATCCATTTTGTTTAAAAACAAAGGAATAAAAACATTTTATGTATTTTTACTATTAACCGATATAAAAAATTATGAATCCATTTTTACGCACAGCATTAATTGTTGTTGGGTGTGCACCATTTGCTTTTATCATATTAAAATTGATTTTTAAAAAATCAATTATGTTTACATTTAGTTTTTATGTTATTCTATATGTACTATTTGTTACATATAGTTGCATTATGATAGGTAGAATTGGTGGGTATACAATGTATTGGATTACTCCGATAAATTTTTTGGTTGGAGCCATTGTTTTCTTATATATTAATAATGTATTACGCAAGCCACTAGATAGAGCAATCGGTCAGCTAAAAGAACTTTCCGAAGGGAATCTTAATATTGATGTAAAGGAGACGAAATCAAAAAATGAGTTGGGAATCTTAAACAATTCCGTAGCACAGTTATCCGAAGCATTGAAAAAAATTATTGCTGATATAAAAAACAATTCGGATAACCTGGTATCGGCAAGCCAGCAAATGAGCGCTGCTTCAGAACAACTTTCTCAAGGTGCCAATGAGCAGGCAAGTTCTATTGAAGAAGTATCATCTACCATAGAGCAAGTATCGTCAAATATCCAGCAAAACACCGAAAATGCAGAACTAACCGAAAAAATATCTAACGAAGCAAATGTTGGATTGAGAGATGTTGCTGAAAAAGCAAAAGCAGCTATTGAAGCAAACAAAAACATTGTAGGTAAAATATCTATTATTAACGATATTGCTTTCCAGACTAATTTATTGGCACTAAATGCAGCCGTTGAAGCAGCAAGGGCAGGCGAACATGGCAGAGGATTTGCTGTTGTGGCTGCTGAAGTAAGAAAACTGGCAGAAAACAGTAAAGTTGCAGCAGAACAAATAGTGGGTTTATCACACACAGCCTTAAAAATGACAGAAACAGCAGGCGAAGTGATGATAAATACAATTCCTAAAATTGAGAATACCTCAAAACTTGTTCAGGAAATAACTGCATCGAGTATTGAACAAAACCACGGGGCCAGCCAGGTTAATAATGCTATTCAGCAATTAAGCAGCATTACACAACAAAATGCTTCTTCCAGTGAAGAACTGGCTACAACAGCCGAAGAGTTATTAGGACAAGCTGAACAATTGAGAGATATTATTTCCTTTTTTAAACTGGAAGACGAAAAAACCCTTATAAAGAAAAAACAGAGTGAATATGCACCGCGTATTATATCAGCGAAATCCACACAAAATTTACCCTCAAAAAAAATGAATTACAACAAAAAAGAGGAAAAATATTAAGAATAGTGATAAGTTGAAAGGGAAAAGACAGGAAAATGCCCAGATTAAAATGGCCGAATTGATAGAATTTATAAGCCAAAATGACTTCAGCTCTTTTGAAAATGACACTTGAAATTGAATACCTTCTGCCTTTTGCCTTCCGCCTTTTCCTTCTGCCATTCAATAATGTTACTCTTCTTTATCCTTATTGAAGAAATCGTTGGTTTCCTGGGTTTCTTCCTGCTTTCGAGCACGATTTTTAGCCATATAGCCTAACACCCCAAAAATAATCATAATCAGAGGAACTACATAGTTAAGTGGGGCTTTTAAAACATAGGCCGGAGAATAATGAAAGATATCGTTCGATATAACTATTGCGGCAACCACAAAGAATAAAATCGGAAAACTGTTAAAAAGTCTCATAATATTAATTGTTTTAGGTGTTACATTTATCTACATTCTTAATTAAGTTTGTGCCTGTTCAATCTGAAATCGTCGATTACACTCAATGCAGTGTTCACATCAT
>JAHEEB010000987.1 GCA_024640925.1 Bacteroidota bacterium
CCATTGATTTTAATGATGTAAGCATGATGTACAATACGGTCAATTATAGCAGAAGCTAGCACTGTATCGCCAAATACATTACCCCAGTCCTCAAAATTTCTATTGGTAGTTATCACAATAGAGCCGTTTTCGTAGCGTTTCCTAATGATTTCAAAGAAATCATCAAGACCAACAGAAGGAAGTTTTTTAAAACCTAATTCATCCAAGATGAGCAAATCAGCACCAAGAAAATGGTTTAATGTAAAGCTATATGTTCCATCAGCCCTCGAAGCGCCTAATTTTTCTATTATTTCGTTTACATGTATAAATATAACTTTATAGCCCTGTTTGATGGCTTCTAGCCCTAAAGCATTTGCCAGGTGTGTTTTACCAACCCCCGGCTTACCCATGAGTACAACATTTTTATTTTGGTTAATAAACCTGCAGGAGGCCAGTTCATGCATTAGTTTTTTATCAAGCTCAGGTTGATACTTAAAATCATAATCCACTATACTTTTGGCAGTGTCTAATTTCGATTTGTTAAACCTTTTTTGATAGGAGTTAGACAAGCGGTTTGCATGTTCGTCTTCAATGAGCATTTCAAGGAACTCCAGGTAAGATATGCTGTTTTCCAGAGCATATTTGTTTCTGGCTTCTAATGATTTCACTGCACCGGCCAGCTTGAGCTCCCTTAATTTTGATTTTAAAGCTTCCATTTTTAGTTTAAATTGTTTAGTTTGTCATATATGCTTAAGTCATGATTAAAGCCGTTATTAATATTAACCGAGAGGATTTCTGAGGGGGCAAGGTGCAACCCCTTACGGCAGATAGTTTTAACGCTTTGGTAGCTATACGCTCCAAACAATAAAGCTCTTTTACAAGCCATATCTACATTCTGGGCACCATACTCCTCGGTCAACCTGAATAAACCCATAACCATTTTTTGCCAACAGAAAGGCTTGTGTTCTTTGAGGGCTTCAAGAAAAGCCATTACATTTGGGCCTGCTTTCTGTGCCTTATTAAAGAAGTACTCTTCTGGTTTTTTCTGCTTATATGGCGGCTTATGGGCTTCTATTGTAATATACGTGCCCGATTCTTTTTTCTCTATGGAATGGATTGCTATTTGTTCAAAACCCGAGTACACCCGCAAAAGGGTTCCGTTGCTTTTTACGATAACATCCTGGTTAGCGTACATGTAAGGGGCAGAATAATAATTCAATTGAAAAGAAAAATGGCCATTTGGTTTAATCCTTCTTTTTTCAATTTTATATATCTCGAACCTTTCCTGGGGTAAGGGTTTAAGTTCACCCTTTTCCTTTTGCAGGAAAACTTCCAGTGGAACCTTTCGGGTTGTTCCGTGTACTCTTTTGTTACATATTTCAACGTTCCAGGCACGTATCTCTTCGATGGCCCTATAGTAATCCCTGTGCCCAAGCCCTTTTAAAAAATTGTTTTTTACATATTTTATGCCCGATTCTACTTTGCCTTTATCTTGCCCACGACGGATACGGGCTGTAATAGGGGCACTGCCATAATGGGACAGGAACTGGCTGTATTGTTCCTGGATAACAGGTTCATAAAAATTGGCCTCTAACACAGCAGCTTTCAGGTTATCGATTTTCACTGTTTTAGGTACCCCGGTAAAAAACTCGAAAGCATGGGTGTGGCATTGGATGAATGTTGCTGTGGTTTGGTTAGTCACTATCTGGTAAAAGGCATGCCTACTGTATGACAGTTGCATACAGAAAACCCATAGTTTGACAGTTTTCCCATCTTTCTTAAATTCGCCAAGATAACCAAAGTCTACCTGCGCTTCCTCTCCGGCAATGACCTCCACGGGGACATATACTTCTGATTGTTTTATTGAATTTACGTACCGCAAGACTGTAGGATAGGACACGACAAGCCCTTTTTCCTGAACAAGCCTTCGATGTATTAATACACTTGTGTACTGCTTTTCAAAAAGCTCTAAAATGTAATCGTGATAATCATCCAATATACCACTCTTGCATATTTCAGGAGGTTTGATGCCACCCGTTTGAAGTTCGTCACGTATTTTTGTAACTGTTTTACGGCTGATGCCCAGTTCGCGCGAAACAGCCCTCAGGCTTTTCCCACGTTCAAGTAATGTTTTTACTGTATACCACATTTCTATTCTGTACATTGTGCCCGGTATTTGGAACCATACAGGGCAAGGTTAATAATTATTTTACCCTTCTCTCTGCCTTAATTCTTTAGTTGCTAACGCAACTAAAGAATTAAGGCAGAGAGAAGGGTGGTATACTTTTGATGATTATTAGTGGTATACTTTTAATGATTATTAACAACCGGGAACATCATAATGTCATCAATTACCAGCATATGAGATTTCATGATACGGGCATATTCAGCTGCAGCTGTTCGCACTGTATCTTTTCTACGCAGCATTGTTACCAGATCTTCCATGC
>JAHEEB010000988.1 GCA_024640925.1 Bacteroidota bacterium
TGAGTATATCTAAAATTGGGTCAAGAAAAATAACTGTTAACAGTGTAGATTATCGCTGGCGGGTTTCTCGCTATAGAATAGTATCTGATTGGAAGGTTGAATCAGATATAATATCTGAAGAATATATGAAAATTGCAGTGAAATATGGACTCGGAAAGGTTGCAGATATTGTTTTTAACATTCCTATAGAGCTTTATAATAAGCCCAAATCAAAAATTATTCTAAAATATTTTGGTTTATGTATTGATGGTTTTTTGGGACCAGAACAACTTATTCAGGTGAAACCCCAATTAATTATTATGGTAATAGAAAAATGTCTTTCTAATGGATGGAATCCTAATTCTAAAGGAGATTACAATATTATGTTATATGAAAATAGCGGTGAGAAACATAGACCAGCCATTCTTGTACTTCCTGGTATCATGAATGAGAATGTTAAGAATTATGACAATTTAGTAACAGCTATTAAAATTATTTGAGTGTTGGTCTACGGACTTAAACATAATTAATATGGAAAAGCGATTTCATGAAACCAATAGATTTATACTTCATCAAAGTGGTACAATGAATAAACAGGTGGCATAACACAACGATATAAATAATTTGTTATCAGAAAGTAGTACAGGTTAATTCTTTTATTTATGTTTGTCGTAAATTTTAAATTGCCAGATTCACATTGCCGAATGTTGGCATTCAATTGAGATTACACAACTATACCATGAAAAAAATAAAATTGATTGCAATTCTTGTTCTTGCTGTAAATAGCATTTTATTTGCTCAAAATAAGGAATTAAGTGAAACAAAATTAAATCAGGAATTAATTTCCCTTCTTGATACTATTTATTACTATGATCAAAATTTAAGGATTGTTTGGAACGAAATTGATAAAAAATATGGCAATAATTCAAAACAAGCAGATAGCATTATTCGGGTAGTTGAAAAAGTTGATTCGATTAACGTAATAAAAGTTACAAAAATTCTTGATGAAAATGGTTGGCTTGGTGAAGATGTAGTTGGAGAAAAAGGGAACATAACGTTGTTTTTAATTATACAGCATTCTAATCTGGAGACACAACTTAAGTACCTTCCAATGTTTCGAGAAGCTGTTAAAAATGGAAAGGCTAAGCCCAACCAATTGGCATTACTTGAAGATCGAATTCTGATGGAGCAAGGTAAAAAACAAATATACGGAAGCCAGCTTATGTGGGATCAAAATACAGGTAAGTACATTGTATATCCAATAGAAGACCCTGATAATGTCGACAAAAGAAGAGCAGAAGTTGGCTTGAAAACCTTATCGGAATATTTAAAAAATTGGGATATCATTTGGGATGTTGAGGAACATAAACGGCAGAATCTTTAAATTAAAAGTTATAATGAGCTTATGTGTTCCGGAAAAAAAGTTACTAATTCTATATGTATAAATACTCAGTGATACTGCCATAGAAAAAATATCAGATGATTTTTTACTAAAAAACAATAATTATGACAAAGAAAATATTGTTGACAATAGTTTTGATTTTTATTTCATGGTTTGTTATTGATTTCTTTCTTCATGGTCTATTGTTACGATCTATCTACGAATCTACAGCTAACTTGTGGCGTCCGGAAAACCAATTGAATATTCCATTAATTTATATTGTTACTTTGGTTTTAATTCTATGTTTTGTATTCATTTATACATTATTAATTAATCCAAAGTCGTTGATAACAGGCCTTAAATATGGAGTTATTTTAGGAATAATTACAGGTACAGCTTCAGGTTTTGGAACTTATCTTCATATGCCTGTACCTTTGAAACTGGCAATAATTTGGTTTTTTGGAGGGTTGGTTAAGGCAATTGTCGCTGGTATTATACTCGGTGTAATTATTAAACCTAAAAAGTGATATAATTAATTAACTTACTTACATGTATACCGGAGAATTCTATGTTTCATTTAAAAAAATAAAACCATGCCAAACTTTAAAATTAAATCCCTGTTTATTAGTGCTCTATTATTAACGAATGTTTTATCCGGACAACAAACCAACAAAATTGAAACGGGTGAAAAGCACATAATTCACTCTGAAATAATAGGTGAAGACAAGGAATATTGGGTTCACCTGCCAATGAATTATGATAACAGCAACGATAAATACCCGGTTCTGTACATTACTGACGGTGATGAACATTTTTTCCTTGCGTCCGGAGTTACTGAATTTATGAGTTCGCAATATGTAATTCCGGAACTAATTGTTGTGGCAATCTTACATAAAGATCGAAATCATGACCTGACACCAACTTATTGTATTGCTGATAATAACGGGTTTAAAAGCGATGCATTAAAAGTAAGTGGTGGTGGTGAAAAACTATTGCAGTTTATAGAAAAAGAGTTGATTGTTGAAGTAGAAAACAACTATAGAACAGGGCCCTATCGCATTCTTG
>JAHEEB010000249.1 GCA_024640925.1 Bacteroidota bacterium
ATTTGGCCTATGGATTATTTTCCATTCCTTTCGGCTTACAAATGGACAAAATAAGCGTGAAAACCGTTTTGTTTATTGGAATGATCCTTCTAACAGCTGGTTGTTTTTTGCTTTATTTTACAAACAATTATGTGGTTATTATTGCAATGATATTCCTTATTGGTGTTGGTGTTACTGCAATACAAACAGCTGGTAATCCCTTTATCCGCGAATTGGACTCTCCCGATAAATACACTGCAAATTTAACTTTGGTTATTGGCATTGGAGGACTAGGTTATGCTTTTAGTCCTCTGTTGGTACCTGTTATTCAGAGAGCTGGATTCTCATGGAATACAGTATATCTGGTTTTTGGCATAATTAGTTCCATTTTACTTGTTATGATGTTGCCTTCCAAATTTCCTGTAATTATCATACCGCCAGAAGAAAAGATTCAGACTAAAACAATTGCTTCTTTGCTGAAAAACAAATTGCTTCTTAGTTATGCAATTGGTATCTTCTTGTATGTAGGAGGCGAAGTAGGTATGTCATCATATATCGTCTTGTTTCTTGATAAGATTCATCATATTGGAAGTGGTTTTTCTGAATTTGGTAATTCTTTTTGGAGTAAATCATTTCCATCCATCGCGGCACTAGTTGTTGCACTTTTCTGGTTACTCCAGGCTATGGGCCGATTGGTTATGGGCTGGTTAATGAAGTATTTTCGTCCAAAACCAATTTTTATTGTTCATAGTGCGGGTACTTGCATCGCTCTTTTGTTTGCCATTTATGGTTCTAAAGAAGTCACTATGTTTGCCTTTGTTTTAACCGGATACTTTACTTCTGTTTTGTTTACTTCTATTTTCAGTGGAGCAATACAGAGCTTCGGAAAATACCAGGGCACCATTTCAGGTATTTTATGTACGGCAATTGTTGGAGGTGCCTTAGTTGGCTATTTGGTAGGTTTTGTTGGAGGAAAAACAAATATGAAAGTTGGCATGCTCCTTAATGTTATAGCTTTTTTCTATGTGTTTCTCTTATCTGTTTTTGGAAAAGGCAATATAAATGGCGAACCAATAAAATAGACAGATTATGGATTCAGGAAAAATAGCCATTGGTGTTGATGTTGGAGGTACAAATATCCGAACAGGCGTTGTAACTCAAAATGGTGATCTGATGGGTACACCAATTTCCATCCCAACCAAAGCAAACGACAATAAAGAACGAATTGCAGGAAGAATTTTTGATAGTATTGCTCAGGTAATTAATCAATCTCATTTAGAAAAAATCAATATACAAGGAATAGGACTTGGTGTTACTGGTCCACTGGATGTTAAAAACGGTAAAATATTACAATGTCCGAATTTACCTACTATGGATTTCTTTCCATTGAGAGTAGCTGTTGAAGAAAAATTTAACCTCCCTGTTTTTATGAACAACGATGCGAATGCCATGATGTTGGGTGAAACTCTTTGGGGAGCTGGAAAAGGTTCAAATTGTGTTCTTGGTATTACATTGGGAACAGGGTTGGGCTGTGCTATTATTATGGATAAAAAAATATGGATGGGTTCAACAGAAACAGCTGGGGAAATATGGATTTCTCCTTATAAAGGTGGTATAATTGAAGATGTTGTTTCAGGGAAAGGAGTTTCACAACTCTATGAAAATTTAAGCGGACGTAAGGTTAGTGCTAAAGAGTTATCGATTCTTGCCTTTAAGGGTGACCTTTTTGCAAAAGAAGCGTGGAACGGATTTGGGCAAGCTGTTGCTTTTGCACTTTCCTGGTCCGTTAATCTTATTGATCCAGAGGTTATTATCATTGGAGGATCAATAGCCAATTCATCTGACTTATTTATGCCTTCTTTAAAGGAGGAGCTTTTAAAAAATCTATGTCCTGTTCCAGCTCAAAGAATTAAGCTTGTAAATGCTGTTTTGGGAGATAATGCTGGTTTTATTGGTGCCGCTGCATTGGTATATTCGTAAATAGTTTTTCTAAATTTGAATATGAGCATAAAAATTTATATACCCTTTATATTCCTTCTGGCTATTTTGGAAACAAATGCCCAAACGCTGAAACTCTCAGAACATTGGTTCATTAAGAATTCTATCGAAGTGAAAGTTTCTGATGCAGAAGTGTCGTCTGTAAATTTTAAAACGGAAAGTTGGTATGAAACTACAATTCCTTCTACTGTTTTAAATGTGTTTGTAAAACATGGCATCTACCCAGATCCGCATATTGCCATGAATAACTTTCTGATTCCTGATGTATCAGACTCTTTTAATGAAAAACATAATTTAACAAAATACAGCTATCTTAAAAACAAAGAAAATCCGTGGAAGGATCCTTACTGGTATCGTACTGAAGTATTATTCCCTGATCAATACCGGAACAAACAGATTTGGCTTGTTTTTAATGGAATTAATTACAGAGCTGATGTTTGGGTAAACGGTTATAAGGTTGCCGACCATAATCAAACTGCAGGTATGTTTCGTCGTTTCAGGTTTAATATTACTGCTTATGTTCAAGCAGGGGTTAAAAACGTCATTGCAGTAAAAATCTACCAGGTAGATCATCCTGGAGATCCTGATCCCGGCACCCAGTTTGTTGTTTTTGGCAATACCAGAGGGCATTCTACAGATATTTTTAAGGACGAAACTCTTAAAATGTCGGGTGGGTGGGACTGTGCACCTGTTGTTCGCGATCGGAATATGGGAATTTACCAGGATGTTTTTCTGGAAGCAACCGGCGATGTTTCTATCGATGATCCTTACATTACCACAAAACTTCCCTTGCCCGATACATCCATTGCAGAGGTGAAGATTCAAGCAATTCTTAAAAACAACTCCCATAAAACAATTACAGGTATTCTAACTGCAAAAATCGATTTAATCAGCGATCTCGAGTTTCCCTCTTACATAAAACATCTGGAAGGCTCAATGCAATCGGTAATAGTTAAAAAAGAGTTCTCTATAAATCCCGATACAGCTCAAATCGTTATTCTCGATCCGAATGAATTTTCAGCTCTTACCATTAAAAAACCCTTTTTATGGTATCCAAATGGGTATGGAAAACAATACTTGCATAAGCTTTCCCTTTCCTTTGAAATAAAGGGGAAAACATCGGATAAAAAAGAAATTAATTTTGGAATAAGGCAGGTTAATACGGAATTGAAACGCATTGGGGATGATTATGGCAGAATATTTTATATTAACGGGAAGCGTATATTCTGCAAAGGGGGTTGGTTACAGCCTGATATGCTGTTGAATATGGACAGGAAAAGAATTTTTGATGAAGCCCGTCTTCTTGCCGAAGCCAATGTCAATATTGTTGGAAACGAAGATTCCCCGGCTCCTTCGGAAGATGTTATAGAAAGCTATGATAAATATGGCATAATGTACTGGGAAGTGTTTTTTCAGTGCTGGCGTATGTATCCTGGTACAGAAACAGCCCATTACCCACTGGATCATCAGATGGCAGTAGCGGAAGTTGAAGATATTATAAAGAGGTATCGTAATAATCCCAGCATTATAGCCTGGTTTACCGCAAATGAGGTTATTGTTGATGAAGATCTCTATCTCTCAACACGAAAAACAGTAAAAAGTCTTGATACAACACGACCATTTATTCCTACCACCAATATCGACTGGGATGTAGATCTGTTAACGCCTTATATAAAAGACGATTTGCCTACAGGCACATACGACGATGGTGCTCCAGACTACAATTGGAACCCTCCGTCCTATTATTTTGATAAAGTAGAGGAAGTTCACTTGCAAATGTTCCGTAACGAATTGGGTGTTCCTTCTATTCCCGAATACAGCAGTTTACGCAAGTTTATTCCAACGGTAGATCCATTGCAACCACAGAATTTTCGAAATCCTATTTATCCGTTAGATAGCATATGGGCTGAACATGGCGCCTGGGATGGTCCCAATTATTGTTTCAGAGCATATGATAATGCAATACGGACCCTCTATGGTAATCCTACATCAACACTCCAATATGCAAATAATGGACAATATGTAAATGCCGATAGTTACCGGGCTATGTACGAAGCCGCCAATCATAAAATGTGGGATATAACCAGCGGGGTCATGCTATGGAAGCTTAATTCGTGTTGGCCCGATGTTGGCTGGCAGATATATGATTGGTACCTCAATCCAAATGCTGCCTATTACTATGCAAAAAAGGCAATGGAGCCTCTTCATGTCCAAATGAACTCCAATAACCGGAAACTTTCCGTAATTAATGCAACACATCTTAAACACCAATCGATGTTCGTGGAGGCACAAATTATCGATTTTAATTTGAATGTACTTTGGAAGCATACCGATACTATTTCTATTGATGCCGACTGCTATTTAGAATGTGCTGATATACCCAAACCCGTTGACTGTACTCCGGTTTATTTTGTGAAACTAATACTAAAAGATAAAAATGGGCAAACCATATCAGATAATTTGTACTGGCAGTGTTCCCAACACGAAGACTTTTCCGGATTAGCAGCTCTTCCAAAAGGAAACCTGGATAAGAAAGTATCCATAACAGACTTGGGAAATGAACTAAAAATTCTGGTGAATTTAAAAAACAATACCAATTCGCTTTCTTTTTTCAATCGTTTAATATTGTGCGACAATATTACCGGAACAGAGATATTGCCCACATTCTGGAGTGATAATTACTTTACTCTCTTCCCGGGAGAAGAAAAGAACATATCAGCCTATGTAAATAAATCAGATTTAAAAGGGTTGAACCCAACAGTAAAAATTGAATAAAATTCTTAAAATAAATGTATGGAGAGAAGGAATTTTTTTAAAAAATGCGGTTTGTCAGCTGCTTCTTTATTGATGCTCGATAAAACGTTTGCTATTGGTGATTCACTATTCTCAGAGACTGACTATAAGCGGAACACAGCTATTAAACCGATTATGGGATCATGGTTTGAATTTTATCATACATTCGCTCCCGAAGGCATTTATTGGAATCCTGTTCTTCCTAAATTTACCGAACAGCAATGGAGAGCTAAAATCAAAGAAATGAGTGAGGCCGGATTGGAGTATCTTGTTTTAATGGCTATTGCTTTCGATGGAAAAACATATTATCCGTCAAAGCTTCAACCTCAACACGAATATGATTGTCCCGACCCTCTGGAAACAGTCCTTTCCGCAGCAGACGAATGTGGTATTAAATTTTTTATAAGTAACGATTTTTGGTCTGACTGGCAAAACAGCAAAAATAATATGACAAATGAGGATGTTGCCAAGATTCGCCAGAAAGGAATGGAAGAAGTAGCAGAAAGATATTCGCATCATAAGAGTTTCTATGGTTGGTACTTCCCTAACGAATCGGGGTTATGGAACACCATCGATGAAACCACTATTACTTATGTGAACAATTGTAGCCGGATAGCAAAACAATTAACACCACGTTCGGTTAATCTTATTGCCCCTTATGGTACCCATTCCATTCGTCTTGATGATAAATATGTAAGCCAGCTTGAGAAACTCGACATTGATATTGTTGCTTATCAGGATGAAATTGGAGTGAAAAAAACAAGAGTCGGATATGCCGGAAAGTACTACGAGGAGTTGTATAAAGCTCATTCGAAAGCCGGTCGTGCAAGGCTTTGGGCCGACATGGAAATATTTGAGTTCGAAGGTGATGTTTATAAAAGCGCTTTAATACCTGCCAGTTTCGACAGGGTGCTAAAACAAATGGAAGATATTTCCCCTTTTGTGGAAAATATATTGGTTTATCAGTATCTAGGAATAATGAATAAACCAGGTTCATTGGCTTCGGTCGGTCACCCAAACTCCGGAAAACTTTATACCGATTATACAAACTGGTTAAAAGCTCAACGTTGACCAAACTATCGGTCTGAATTTAAAACTTTAAAACTGAATGTATGAAGAACTATATAGCATTATTATTCTTGCTCATTTCAATGAGTGCTTTTGCAGGTAAATGGACAATCTATAAAATTGAAGATAATTCTTCTCCTAAAAATGATATCACTTCCATTTGCATCGACAAACAGGGCTTATTATGGGTTGCTACATCCTATGGAATTTATAAATATACCAATGGAAAATGGACTGCCCAGGGACCCGAAAATATTTATGTCCGTACATTATTTATTGATAACAGCAATGTTAAATGGGCTGGTTTAACAGGAGGTGGAGTAGAAAGAAGTGAAGATGGCTCCATTTGGACGAATGTCCCTGAAGCAACAAAAAGTTCTTCAGTCAATGTAATTAGCTCTGACTCTAAAGGTTCCATATGGGTAGGCGATTGGAACGAAGGCCTTTTTAATTTTGAAAAACAAGCTAATGGCAATGAACATTGGGTGAATTACAGGGCAGCTGATGAAAAGGTTGGTGATACCGTTAAAATTGGCGATAATGCCATTCTTTCTATTTTTTGCGATTATAAAAACCGCATGTGGTTTGGATCTTATCATGGACTATCGCTGTTGGAAAATAACAAATGGGCCTTTTATAATAAGCAAAACAGCAAATTGCCCGATAATACTATTTAT
>JAHEEB010000989.1 GCA_024640925.1 Bacteroidota bacterium
TATTTAAAATCCAGAAAGGCGTTGCAAGCCTGAAAAACTTTTAACTCATCACTCTCTTCACTCTTCACAGATGACCGATCACAGATCACTGATCACTAATCACTGATCACTAATCACTAATCACTAATCACAATTGTTATATGGTACCAAATTCAGGAATGACTTATTTTATGCTGTCACACGCACTTTTTAAGCTGCCGAGTAATTATTTAAAAGCCAGAAAGTTGCAAACCTGAAAAACTCATCACTCATCACTCTTCACTCTTCACTGTTCACTGTTCTTCACAGATCACAGATCACTGATCACAGATCACAATTAAAATATTGGAGAGTAAAGAGATAGTTTGTATCTTGGTTTCAGATAACCACGATTTATTTTCTTTTCTTGAAAACCATAAATAATCATATTTTAAGACATTCCAGAGGTCCGCAATTCAGGGTCAAAGGTGTTGGTTTCTTTGCATTTCTGTTTATAAGCCTTTTATTTATGGCCGTTATTTTTCTCTTAATCGGATTATATCCGTTTTCAATTTTCTTCTGCTTATGCAGCATAATCGTTTTTAGCTATTTTGTAGATATTCACGGATTTGAACTAGATACACTAACATTTCAGATTCGCGATTATAGAAAATTTTTATGGATGAGAATTGGCAACTGGAGCAACATAAAAAACTATAACAGTGTACATTTAACAAAAGGAAGATTAGTTGTTTATCCCGAATCGGGAGAGTTTACGCCCGATATATACTTTTATTTTTTTGTTAAGCTGGTAGATGAAGTAAATAATAAGGAGATAGTTCTTGCGGAGTTTAAAGAATTTGTAAAAGCAAAAAAACTGATGAAGGAAGTAGCTGAGACTCTTGGCATAGGAGCAAAAATCTTTTATTATAAAACAGAAAAGATATAATCTAAATCACCATATTATGAAAAAATCCAACATTCTCATAACTGTTAGTTTTTTATTTTCTACAGTTGTTTATAGTCAACAACAAGCACCTGATTTTTCAGGAAACTGGAAATTAAATCTATCCAAAAGTAAATTACAGGCACAGTGGACATCAGGCCTGGAAAAAGGCAAGGCACAAATACTTCATCAGGAACCCTATTTCAGGTATTGGAGAAGTTTTACTATAAAAGGAGCAGAAGATACATTATCGTTTTCAATGCAAACAAACGGGAAAGAAAAGATTGAAAAGAAAGAAGATCGCACGGTTGTAAATTCTTTATCGTGGAAACAAGATACATTGCTATACATTTCGCATATAACACTCGGTAAAAAAGAAGCTGTTAACATTGCAAAATATTATCTCACCGAAAATCGAACCATATTTGTAACCGAAGAAGAATTTATTGGGCCCAGGCAAAAATATCGCAATATGTGGGTATATGAAAAGGATTAGTGATCGGGGATCAGTAATCAGTGATCGGTGATCTGTGATCAGTGATCAGTTATGAGTGTGTTGCCGGAAGCCGAAAGTAAATGGCTTATGCGGAAGCAGCAAGACACAAAATGCTTCGGACACCACCACAACAACCGATAATACTGATACAGCAGATACAGACGAAGTTGATGGAACGGGTTGAAAACTATCCTGTTATTTATATACACGAACTTATTGACAGGTAACGGGGAGTTTGGTATATTAGGTGAAAAATTTTAATAAAAATGGAAAATAGATGGATAAGAAATGAAGGAAAACTGCACCTATTTGTCAAAAACCATAAAATAGGTGCAGTTTTTATGCACCTATAAGGAGTTAAGCGGTTATTATAAAAAAACAAAACCTTGAACTAAGTTATGAATCAAGAGTATAATTTACAATTAACAGTCCTTTTTAGCTTAATAAAGGCTAGTGAGGAATCATTTGTTCTTAATTTTGATGAAAATCAAATAGATGAAAAATTTGAAAATAAAATTACAATACAGGATTTAAATAAAACTTTGCCAGATTTTGGTAATGCTGAAATAATAATTTTTATGCGAAGTGGTGAAGATGGTTTTGCTGAACAATTTACCATCAACATTGATAAAGCTAAATGTTTTAAATATATTCAAGATATTTACGCTGCCTTATATTCTGAATTGCAAGTCATAATTAATGGACAATTAGAAAAGCTAAAAGATATATATGGATTTTTACCTGAAAATATCGTTAAAGAGATTATTGAATCAAAAGAAAAGCTAGTTGAAATTGAGAATAATATTAGTAGTTCTGAGTTCTTACGACCTCTTAAGCCTAAAATTGAAGAAATAAATAAATATCTTGACAAAACAGAAAAAGTCATTAAAAATTATGAAGATATTTATTTAAATATAATAAAACCGCTTAAAAAGGAAGGTAAACAAGGTATTTTTGCTACTGCATTATGGGCAATAATAAGCATTATAATTACTACTGTTCTTTCATTCTATTTATCATAC
>JAHEEB010000990.1 GCA_024640925.1 Bacteroidota bacterium
GTCAGTTGCACTGCTATATTTATATTCATGTGGCTCAAAAACATATCCCTCAGTAACCGGATTTCTATGAAGATAATCAAGCTTCTGCTCAATTATTTTATTGTCTGATAATTCAATAGGTATGGTTTTTCCTGATCACGGAATTTATAATTTCTACTCATAAACATTCTAAATTTACAGCAAGTTAGTAAACTTACAAATTAACAACATAGTAACTCCTGATTAACTGAGAAAGGCCACAAGTCACAGACTTGCGGCAGTTGAGGGGGGTATCACTTATAATCTAAAATAAAAATTAATGAATCCCCATTTTTTTTATATAAAATAAATTCTTTCGAGTTTTTTTCCTTATAAATTGAATCTCCAACATCGGAAGCTCTCCAAAGTCCTTTATCATAATAATCATATAACATCAATCTAATAAATTTAGATTTATCAGTTATATCAATAAACGGTGAATCTTTTCTAGTTTTATACTTTTGCGTGATTACACCTTTCTTAAATTCTAAAGGAATAATTTTGTGATTGAAAAATTCTTTATCATTCTCAGTTAAAAGATTACTGATGATAATTGAACAAATAATACCAAATAAAATGAGACTAACTTTCCACCTTGTTTTCATTTTATTTGCTCTTAAGATATTCATCATTTAAATTTATTGCAATTCCTGAACTATATCCAAATTTTCCAGATGAAGCACCTATATTGAAAAAATTCCAAGTTGTCTTATATGAACCATCCAGTTGCTTTTCTAAAGAATTTGAACAACCACCGTTTATAAAAAAAACGTCCCACTATGATAAGAACCAAATCCACCAATTGAACTCCAATTAGGGTTCTTCAATATAGTATAACCTATTAGTATTCCTCCAGCGTGACCTTGATCCCAACCCCATCCACCTTTAGGTTCTACAAAGAATTTTACTCCTTGACCTCTCATATATCCTAAATTTAAATCTACTGCTGGGGACATTCTAAGGTTAGTTAAGGTATGTAATTTTATATAATAATAAGATGATAATAATCCCAATAATATAGCAATGATAAAAGTACCTAATTGAGTTCTTCGATTAATAGAAAATAATTTTAATTGAATTTTAGTATTTATTAGCACTAGATAGCAAACAGAAAAAAAGAAATTGAAAATAATTAAATACCCATTCAAATTATAAATATCAGTATCATTTTTAACAAAAAACCACGCTGTATTGAATCCTATCCAGATAAATAAATACAAGTTTAGAAGAATCCAGCCTATCTTCTTTTTTTGTAATATAAAGGGCAATAATACCAAAAGGGAAGTCATATTTAAAAATATGCGAATTAGTTCAAAAAGGTTCAAAAAATGAAAAACTCGGATATAATAATATAATTCCGTAAAATTAAAATTTATAATACCAAATAAAAATATAAAGGCGAAACCTATTATATGTAAATTATTGATAATAAATCTAAAGTTTTTCATCTCTTTTCGCTTTTATTACTTAATAATACCCAAGTTTTTTTATTAGTTTGTTTTCTAACTATATTTCTAGCAATAAGTGCTTTTCCAAAATCACTATATTCATATTCCCCCATACTGCCGCAAGTCTGCGACTTGTGGCCAATTTCTTATTGTACTTTGTGCCAGAAAATACCTTGAACTAATGTATAAAAATTACTCAAATATTTTATTAATTCTGATTGATATTGATAAGTTTCTTAATAAAAACCCTGCACCTAGGTGTAGTGTAGAAACCGACCAAAGGGAGCTCATAGCCTGTCCCAGAGCATCGGGAACCGACAGGGAATAAACTCTAAAATTTAATCTGGAGCTAATGTGTAGTTTCCTTTATTATTTTAATATATTTTCTTTCCCTCTGGTTGGCAATTGTCAGAATATACAGACCAACAGGCAAATCAGAAGTGTAAATGATGATTTCTTCGGAATTGACACTATGGTATTGAATGCTTCTTATGATTCTTCCATCAGAAGCTGTTATTGTGCATTCTGTTATTCCATAGAGAGCTTGCCCCACAATATGAACTACGGATGAAAATGGATTAGGGAACACAAATACATCCGAAAAATTATTAGCAGTAGAATTCATAGGTGAAGGTTCAGGATATTCTATCTTGAAACTTGAGTCAATTGCTACGAGGTAAGCAAAGGCAAACCTATCTCTCCAGGAGTTGTCGAGCAACTTATCACAATCAGCTTGAGTATCAACAAATCCAATTTCATTAAGACATCCGGGTGTGGCTCCTTTCAATACACCAAGATGAAATCCCAGGTACTCATAATCTTCAATACTCCGTCTGCTATACCATTCGCCATATTCGACCATACTAGCCTGAACCAGGCCGGAGAAAATACTATCGATATTACGATTTGGAGAATTCCTGTAACACCAGAAAGTTTCAGAACCTGTACCTCCT
>JAHEEB010000250.1:0-5201 GCA_024640925.1 Bacteroidota bacterium
CGGCTCTATTATTGGAGATTCAACAGAGATTATATTTAAAGGGTTAAATTTTGTTCAGGATATTCCCATCAGAATTGATCCCCTGGCGGCGTGGTTTGTTCTTATAATCAACTTCACTTGCTGCACAGGTATTATTTATGGTACCGGTTACATGAAAGCCTATAAAGATCAGAAAACTAGTCTTTCAATGCATTGGTTTCAATACATCTTTTTCCATTCATCAATGGTTTGGGTTTGTATTGTCCAGAATAGCTTGGTTTTCCTGATTGTATGGGAAATAATGTCTTTGTCTTCTTTGATATTGGTTATTTTTGAACATACCATAAGCAAAACCCTCAAAGCCGGAATTAATTACCTGGTACAAATGCATATCGGGGTTCTTGCTCTTACAATAGCATTTATCTGGGTGTTTATGTCTGAGAAATCATATGATTTCATGGCAATCCAATCCTTTTTTACAACTCATTCCAATACATGGCTTTTCATTTTGTTTTTTATTGGTTTTGGAATAAAGGCTGGTTTTGTGCCCATGCATTCATGGTTACCACATGCACATCCTGCTGCTCCTTCGCATATTTCCGGTGTAATGTCGGGGGTGATTGTAAAAGTGGGAATATATGGCATTCTGCGGATGATTACTTTTTTACAGGCAGATTTCTTAATCCTTGGAGAAACGATTCTATTGCTCTCGGTAACAACAGGAATATATGGAATAATTAATTCTGCTGTTCACCGTGACTTTAAGAAGATGCTTGCTTATTGTACTATTGAGAATATTGGTATTATTGGAATTGGTATTGGATTAGGGTTAATAGGTTTAGGAAAAAACAACAATCTATTGATAATACTGGGGTTTGGAGGTGCTTTGCTCCATACTCTTAATCATTCCCTGTTTAAATCATTGTTATTTTATACCGTTGGTTCGGTGTACAGTCAAACCCATACCCGAGATATGGAAAAACTTGGCGGACTTATTAAGAAAATGCCTAAAACTGCATTGATTTTCTTATTAGGTGCTATTGCAATATGCGGTCTGCCTCCTTTCAACGGATTTGTTTCAGAATTTATTTTATACAAAGGCATGCTCCAGGGCATTCAAACGGAAGGCTATTATCATACCACCCTTATGACTATATCATTAGCAGGTTTGGCAATTATCGGTGGAATTTCTTTACTTGCCTTTACAAAAAATTTTGGGATGATATTTCTGGGAAATCCCCGTGAAAAATTGCACACGGAGATTGTTGAGGTGCCTTTGCAGATGCGGATTATGCAATACCTCATAATTCCTGTAATGCTTTCAATCGGAATCTTTCCATCATTTTATTTTAACCTGGTCAGCACTGTTGTTTCCGGTTCATTTCCACTGGCTAAAAACATTACCCCTGCATTAATCGAACCAACAACAAGCCTTCTCTCAAAAATAGGTATGTATTCAGCTATATTTATTGGCTTAGTACTGCTGGTATATTTTTTCAGGTATCTTTTTGCAGATAAAAAAAATATTGCCCACTCATCAACCTGGGGCTGCGGATATGTCGCACCTAAAGTAAGTATGCAGTATTCAGGTAAATCTTTTTCGAAACCACTGGGTAAAATTTTGGGTGTGTTTTTGCCTGAGCACAAAAAATACAGGGAGCTCAAAACAGAAGAGGTATTCCCGGATAAAAGAAAGTATTTCTCCTTTTATTTTGATTTTTTTGAAAATAAAATACTAGATAAATTAACTAATCAGATGTTATACTTTATGAATATTTTCCAGTTTGTTCAAAACGGAAAGATTCAAATGTATATATTATATGGACTATTTTTTATTTTGGTGATCTTCATTGGGTCTTTGTTTAACTTTATATAAATAATGATACTATTAATTGATTCATTTATAGTATTTATTTTATTGTCATTGTTGGTTATTCCTTTCGTAAAAAAAACGAATTGGAAAGGTATTTCTACTCTATTTTCTGTTTTTGTAATTGCTGCACTAAGTTCTGTTCCCGCTATTAATGCTTTAATGGGAAACCCAACTGAAATTACCCTGATTGGCTCCTACATAACTCACGATATACCCTTAAGAATAGATGCTCTGTCCGGATTTTTTATACTTACCATTAATTTTACCTTTATTACCGGAGTAATATACGGTATCAAGTATATGCAAGCATACAGTAACCAATCGGCAAACCTAAGTTTGCATTGGTTTTGCTATATTTTAACATTTTCTTCTCTTATTTCGGTTTGTGTGATACAAAACGGATTGGTCTTTCTAATTGCATGGGAAATAATGGCTTTAAGTACCTTTGTCCTGGTTATTTTCGAACATAATAAACAACAAACTCTCAAGGCCGGAATTAGTTACCTGATTCAATCGCATGTAATTATCTTATTTTTAACACTAGCTTTTATTTGGGTATATCTAAAAACCAACTCATATGATTTCAACTCCATTCGCGATTTCTCCCTGACACAACCTGTTTCTGCCAGCATGGCCCTTATGGTTTGTTTTTTCTTTGGATTTGCTATAAAAGCTGGCTTTGTACCCTTTCATACCTGGTTGCCCCTTGCACACCCTGCAGCGCCATCGCATATTTCGGGAATTATGTCAGGAGTGATTATTAAGATTGGAATTTATGGAATATTTAGAATGATATTACTTATAAAGACCGATTATCTTGCTTTTGGATATTTTATATTAATTGTATCTGTCATTACTGGTATTTATGGGGTTATGCTTGCCATTGTACAGCATAATTTAAAAAGATTATTGGCATATCACAGCATCGAAAATATTGGTATTATTGGAATTGGAATTGGACTGGGATGCATAGGCATGGGAAATGGCAACAAAACATTGGCCATTCTTGGTTTGCTGGGAGCATTACTGCATACCTTAAATCATTCTTTGTTTAAATCGCTTCTGTTCTATACCGCTGGTAATGTATACCAGTCTACTCATACCCTGGAAATTGATCATCTGGGAGGTGCAGGAAAACAAATGCAGCATACTTCTTTATTATTTCTCATTGCAGCCCTTGCAATTTGTGGTTTCCCGCCTTTTAACGGATTTGTTTCCGAATTCCTTATCTATAGTGGTTTATTCAATGGGTTAAAAGGTGCGAGCTTACCATATTTATCATGCCTGGCAATCTCCATATTCGGGTTATCTATAATTGGCGGATTAGCTATGCTTTGTTTTACAAAGGCATATGGAACTATATTTCTGGGTACTCCCAGGAATAATCGATTTTGCCCGCCAAAAGAAAAATTCTCTCTTCGATTAATTCCAATGTATATTGTTGCAATACTAATTGTAACTATTGGTATTTTCCCAAAGGCGTTTTTCAATATTCTAATACAACCTGTTCATCAGTTTACATCCTTTATGGGAGATGGACTTGTTTCTGTTCGACCTGAAACGGTTAGTATCGTTTCTAAAGTGGGCTATACTTCAGCCGGATTCATATTGCTTGCCGGAGTTTTGCTTTTGATAAGGTATAAAATAGCTACTACTATGAAGGCTGTAACTGGTCCTACATGGGGTTGCGGATATACTGCACCTACTGCCCGTATCCAATATACAGCAAGTTCTTTTATACGGAATTACCGAAAACTGGCTGAGCCTCTTCTACTTATTCATAAATATAAAAAAGATGTAAGTGGTACATTTCCGGGTACAGCATGGCACGAAACTAACCCGGAAGATAAGATCGAAGAAAATCTTATACTTCGTCCAATCCGAAGATTAAGAAATTTTCTTGGAGGTTTCTCTTTCCTTCAGAATGGGAGACCCCAGATATATGTTTTATATGGTGCGGTATTTATTACTTTGATAATTAGCGTGCCTTTACTGATTGATTTAGTTAGAACTTTGGTACAATTCTTAAATACAATGTAAAAAGATGATAAGCTTTCTGTTAATTCTTTTATCCAGTCTGTTTTTTACAGGTATTGTAATCAGGACAAAGAGCATTACAGCCGGAAGGAAAGGTCCGGGTATTATGCAACCAATGAAAGATATTCTGAGACTTTTTCGCAAGAGTTCGGTTTATAGCGAAACGACAAGTATTATTTTCAGAATTGCACCCAGCATATACTTTGTCTCTGTTATAATGGCTATAATGGTTGTTCCTTTCGGTCAATACAGCGGTATTATTTCGTTCGAAGGCGATTTTGTGTTTTTTGCCTATGTACTTGCACTGGGTAAGTTTTTCAATATAATTTCAGCCCTTGATACAGGAAGTAGTTTTGAAGGTATGGGAGCAAGCCGCGAAGCTTTGTTCTCGATGTTGGTAGAGCCTGCTTTCTTCTTATTAATGGGTTCTCTTAGCCTTTTGACCGGCCATACATCATTTCACGAAATTTTTATGGACTTTCATTTGCATAGCTATATTACGTATGCGATAGGAATTATGGCGACTTTTGTATTGGTTATGATTTGTATGGTCGAAAACAGCCGCATGCCAGTAGATGATCCAAAGACACACCTCGAATTAACCATGGTCCACGAAGTAATGATACTGGATAACAGTGGCTTTGATTTAGGTTTGATTATGCATGCAGTTAACCTCAAATTTGTAATGTATGGGGCTTTAATCGCTAATTTATATATTGGAAATTTGCCCATATATTATACAATACCTATCTTTTTAACTATTCAATTATTATTTGCTATAGCTGTTGGCATACTTGAATCATTCACTGCCCGATACAGGATGAGCCATAATGCACAATTTATTTTTACGCTTTCTTCGGTGTCATTGCTTATCTTTTTTGGTGCCTTATTATTTCTAGGCAGAATGAATTAACATGAAAAAATAAAATTATGATAAATGTTTTATTGATAGTATTCACCATAACCCTGCTGTATATAGCAATTGGAAACCGCCTGATGTCATTGGTACAGATAATTTCGTTCCAGGGGTTTATTCTTTTTGGGGTCGCTTTTTTTGAGCTAAAAGAAAACTTTAATTCAATCAATCTTGCCTTTATCCTCCTGGAAACTGTGGCAGTAAAAGCATTGGCTATTCCATTGTTCCTGGGTTATGTGATTCGCAGAAACAAAATTACCAGGGAATCTGAGCCCTTTTTACCAAATTTTGTTTCTCTGATTATTGTAACAGCAATAATTGTTGTTACTTTTCTTATTTCCAATTCAATAACCGATACAAAGCTTGACAAAGTTTATTTTGTGGTTGCTCTTACAG
>JAHEEB010000250.1:5211-6495 GCA_024640925.1 Bacteroidota bacterium
TTATAACCCGAAAAAAAATTATAACCCATGTAATAGCTTATGTAATTATCGAAAACGGAGTATTTATCCTATCATTGGCCGTTGGTAGTGAAATGCCATTGTTGGTTAACCTGGGAATACTTCTCGATATTTTTGTCAGTGTCTTTTTGCTCGGCATCTTTGTAAGTAAGGTGGGCGATGTTATTAAAGATATTGATGTATCTCAATTAAGTAACCTGAAAGATTAATAATTTATAAGATGATAGCAGCATACCTTGCCGCAGCGATAACAATAAGTGCACTGATTTTCTTCAACAGAAGTAAAAAAATTAACAGACTGTTGGTTATTCTGTTTATACTAATTCAATGTTTCTATACTATATATGAATTCTTCCACAGGAATATTTTAGAGCTTGGATACTTTAAACCCGATGCAATTGCTCTTTTGCTTCTTGGTTCCGCTTGTATAATATGTATACCAGCCCTTTTTCATAATTATGAGTATATTTATAAAGAAAGTGAAGATAACCATACCAGGTCAATCTATTATGCTTCTATGGTAATGCTGATTACCTCAATCAGTGTTGTTTATCTTACATCGCATATAGCCGTAACCTGGATTTTCATGGAAATAACCACGTTGTCCGCATCTTTTTTGATTTTTCACAGAAGGAACAGCGGTTCACTTGAAGCAACCTGGAAATACATTTTTGTTTGTTCAATCAGTCTTACATTTGTTTTTATAGGAATCTTATTTCTGAGTATTGCTATGGGCAATAAGGGCGAAGGTGGTTTACAATATGATTATTTAATACAGAATGCTTCATCTTTTGATCCGTTTTGGTTGAAACTGGCTTTTGTGTTTATATTTACTGGTTTTACAGCAAAACTTGGATTGGTACCAATGTATACAGCTGGTATTGACGCGAAGGATAAGGCTCCTACCCCGGCAGCAGCATTGTTCTCAAGCGTATTGATGAATGTTGGGTTTATTGGTGTATTTAGAATATACTCAATAATCAGCCACACTTCGCTCCATAGTTGGGCAAATCATGTTATTATAATAGCTGCCTGCATGTCAATTTTCGTTGCCACAGTTTACATGTTAAAAGTAAAAAACATAAAGCGCATGCTTGCCTATTCAAGCATAGAACATATGGGGCTGGTAATGCTGGGATTAACAGCTGGTGGAATTGGATATTATGCTGCTGTATTGCATGCTGTGCTTCATTCTTTTGCCAAATCAGCTTTGTTTTTTCAGATAGGCCATGTTTACGTCATTTATAAAAGCAAGAATATTTATAA
>JAHEEB010000991.1 GCA_024640925.1 Bacteroidota bacterium
CCATGAATACAAAAAATGCAGATGGTTTAATCTCAAAGTTTATAAACTATTCAGAAGATAAGTTAACTATAGGTGCGGGTACAGTAATAAATAAAGAGCAGTTGGAGCTCGCCCTGCAAGCTGGTGCCAGCTTTATTGTTACGCCAGTGATTAATCCGGAGGTGATTAAGTCGTGCAAAGAAATGAATATTCCAGTATTTCCGGGCGCTCTCACTCCCACAGAAGTTTATAATGCCTGGAAATATGGAGCCACTATGGTAAAGGTCTTTCCTGCTAATGTATTTGGACCAAACTATCTAAAGGATCTTCAAGGTCCTTTAAATAATATTCCGTTAATGGCCGTTGGTGGAGTAAATGCCGGGAATATTAAGGAGTATTTCCTTTGTGGGGCATCAGCCGTTGCTATTGGCGGCAGTATTTTCAGTTATAATAGACTGGAAAACAATGATTATAAAAGTATTGAATACGATCTGAATAAATTAATACAATTAACTCTCAACTAAAATTGAAATGGAAAAATCGCACCTGATTAAAAGGACCTATCTGGCTATGTTATTAGGCATTGGTGAGGCTGATGGTAAACTAGACATGTGGGAAGAACAATTTGTTGATACCATTGCTCAAAAATTACAAATACAGGAAAATGAAAAGGATGAAATAAAGCGTGAACCCTCAAAATACATTACCCAATTGCCCGATTCGTATTCACAACGTCTTGAGTTTTTTTACAATCTGCTTTTTATGATGGGTATCGATAATTCCATAAATGCAGCAGAAAGAGCATTATGTAAGGAAATAGGATTTAGATTATGTTTTAATCCTTTATTGATTGACGACCTGATTGCTATTATGGTTGAGAATCTTGGCAAAAAAGTACCAGTAGATCAGGTGATACAGGCAATAATAAAATATCAGAATTAGTTGATAGGTTGTTTATTTTAAAATGATTTGGTCAAATTAATCTGTATAACTTTACAATTACAAAACACTAAAACACCAAACACCTTGAAACCGCAGTACATTCGCCTGACTTTTATTTTAATTTCTTTAGGATTCATAAATATATTAAGTGCTCAGGAAGATTATTTCGATCAAAAGACGAAAAGGCTTTTGGATAGCCTGGATAAACGCATTTCTTATCTCGAGATCCAGGTTCCCAAGTTATCAGAGAACAGAGATGCTAAATATTTTGCCACCAAACGTGAACTCGATATGACCATTTTTGTCAGAAATTATGAAGAGTACCTGTTTGACGAGGATTTAGATGCTGCCGAACAACTCATTGAATCGAGAATTCAGGCATCTGAGAAAAGAACGGATCAGTTTGCAGTCGATTATTATCATGGATATGCCCTGGAATTGACCAAGATAAGAGGACAACAGCAAGCACGCTATCAAAAACTATTTGCTAAGGAAAAGAATTTCAAGAATGAATGGGAAAAATTTATAAAAGTTGGTGATGAATACTCACTTACCAGGGCTTTAAGAATGGTTGACCTGGCAATAAAGTATGCCCAGGACAAGCATTTAACAGAAACCCTCAAATATCTTTATCGTTACCGCGATTTCACCGAAGCCCTAGTTTATGATTTTCACAGTTCTTACGATTTGGAAAAACTAACTTCAAGTGAATCTGTTTTTCTGAAAACTTTTGAACCACTAATCAATTCCGATTCGTTAAAATCAATTCAGGAAGGAATTGAACTGGTTAATGCCTGTTATGAATATGCCGCTTCGGCAAAATCAGTAGCTGATACCATTTTTTTTGGAAAACAAAAAATCGCTGCAGCTAATGCTGTTGCAGACTGGAACCAACGTCAGGGTATGACTGCAGAATTGGCATTACTTACCGGCCAGGCTGTTCTTGCTCAACTAGACAGTATCAATAAGGAAGGCATTTATATTTGGAAAGGAAAAATAGTTGTGATTGGCTCTCTGACTTTCACTTCAAAATCGGAAAATGTGAGAAGAGGAGAGGCCATAATCAATGCAGATCGACGACTTATGGATTACATCCGTATCAATAAGATTGCCAAAATTAGTTCGTCATATAAAATTGGTAAAACAGTTATGCTGCCTTATGTTGAAGAAGGTAAACCAGAGTATTTTTTATTCGACAGAAAGTTACAGAAATGGCAGTATATGGTGAGCTATTCGAGCGTTATTAACGAGCGTGTTACAAAGGATATGATCAGATTCTTACTTCCTATGCAATTCAAGGAGGAGATAAAAAATGGAAACGGGCATGGAAATGGGAATGGAAACAAATAATACGTTTTCCAAGATATTTTAAATCCAATGCTTATTTTTCAGTTACTACACCAGAATCTATTTCTGCTTTGAAATTAAAATTTAACAGAGCAAACCCGGTTGATTTACTAAAAAAGGCTTCCCGAAAGGTCTTTAATGATCTT
>JAHEEB010000251.1:0-3009 GCA_024640925.1 Bacteroidota bacterium
AATGGTAAAAATGCTCTTAACCATCTTAACGGACAAGATATTAATTTAATTATTACGGACCTTCATATGCCCGAAATGAACGGTATTGATTTAATTAAGGAAATACGAAAGATGCCCTCTTATCAACATACTCCAATTCTTTTCCTTACCACAGAATCGCAGACCGATAAGAAAATGGAAGCTAAAGATGCAGGGGCAACCGGATGGATTGTAAAACCATTTGTACCAGCAAAACTTTTAGCTGCAATAAGCAAGGTAATAAGATAATTCAAATTTATTATATGCAAGCTCAAGATACCAAAATTAGTTCGTTTTTATCGTTCCAGATTGGTACTGAAACTTTTGCCACTTCAGTTAGCAATGTTACCAACATATTGGAAATGGTAAAAATTACCCGGGTTCCAAAATCACCACCTCATTTAAAAGGTGTTATTAATTTGAGGGGAAGTATATTGCCTGTTATTGATACCAGAATAAAATTTGGTATCAAGGAAGTTGGTTATTCAAACAGCACAAGTATACTGGTTCTTGAAATGATGGTTAAGAACGAGGTTTTACGCATGGGAGCAATTGTAGACGGAGTTCAGGAAGTATTAGAGATCAGTGAAAGTGAAATAATGCCCCCGCCAAGTATAGGAACCAGTTTTAATGCTGAGATAATCAAGGGAATGGTTAACCGGGATGGAAAATTTATTTTGATTATTGATGTAAAAAAAGTATTAGTTGAAGATGATATAAAAGTTATACAGGAACAGGGTTCCGAAATAAGAAATGCATAGAAAGTAAAGTTTATCAATATCAGGAATGGAAAACAACGAAAACAATTTCGATGTATCAAAAATATTTCATGCAGAACTTAACCAGAAGGATTTTAATAAGTTAAGTCAATTTATTATGTCGGAATATGGCATAAAAATGCCACCTGAAAAAAGAATAATGCTCCAAAGCCGCCTTCAGAAAAGGCTTAGGGTACTCGGAATGAGTGACTTTAAAGAATATATGGATTACCTCTTTTCTCCCCATGGTATGAGTGAAGAAGTTATTCATATGATGGATGTTGTTAGTACCAATAAGACAGATTTTTTTCGTGAATCAGTTCATTTTGATTTTTTACTTAACAATGCCCTTCCAGACATTACAGAATCGTTGAATATTAAAAACATAAAAATATGGAGTGCCGGTTGCTCCTCTGGCGAAGAACCATATACTCTTGCAATCACCCTGTATGAATACAAAGAAACGCACCCTGGTATAGATTTTAACATCTTCGCATCGGATATCTCTACCAAAATGCTCAGTCAAGGTGCAAATGCAATATATAATGAAGATAAAATCAGTGAAATTCCTATTACATTAAAAAAGAAATACTTTCTCAGAAGCAAAAATCACGAAGATAAAAAAGTGAGAGTAAATTCGACTCTAAGAAACAAAGTCGAATTTGCCCGTATAAACCTTCTTGAATTATCACCTTCGCGCAATCCACAGTATCAAATTATTTTTTGTCGAAATGTTTTAATCTATTTCGACAGACCTACCCAATTTAAAATTTTAAATGCATTGTGCAGTAATATAATTGAAGGCGGTTATCTTTTTCTCGGTCATTCCGAATCTATAACCGGATTGGAATTACCTGTAAAATCTATTATTCCTACTGTTTTTACTAAAATATAATTGTATGAAACATAAAGAACAATCAGATATCCAAATACAGATAGAAAAAAACGAACAACTATCCCTGGAAATATCAAAGCTTGAACAAAACCTGGTTGAAGTAAACAAAAAGCTTGAAGAATCAGAATCACTAAAAAGCCATTTCATTTCAAATATTTGTAATGAAATAGTGAACCCTTTTACCTCAATACTTGCTTTAGCCGAGAGTATACTTGATGTTGATAAAGAGAACTGGAAAAAAGTTTTCACAATGGTTGCACTTATTCACTCTGAGGTTTTTCATCTTGATTTTCAACTAAAAAACATTTTTGCTGCTGCTAAATTAGAAGCAGGAGAACTTGCTCCGGAAATATCAACCGTGGATGTAAATAATTTGATTGGAAATGTAATTGAATCATTTAAATATGCCTCCAGGCATAAAGGTTTAAAAATTGAGTTTCAGTGCGATAATAAAAACGCTAATACAAAAATATTTTTTAATACAGATCCTGAAAAGCTTAACCTTATCTTATCCAATTTATTAAGTAATGCTGTAAAATTTAGCCGTAGTGATGGCAAGATAATAATTAGAGCCGTAAGGGTTTTTGATAAGTTAATAATTGAAGTTCAGGATTTTGGACAAGGTATATCAAAAGAAAACGAAAATATTATATTCGACCGGTTTAAGAGGATTGATACTGGTATTAACTCGGTAAACCGCGGGCATGGCTTAGGACTTTCAGTAAATAAAGCTGTACTTGACATTCTAGATGGGGCAATATCATTCACTAGTAAAATGAATGAGGGCTCTACATTTATTGTTCATATACCTGAATCAAAAGAAGAAAGTCGCGGTATATCTACTGATGCTAACGAATTGTTTTTTAAAGAGGAGAATTTTTAAATTGAGTACAATAGAACAAATTGATAGTATTTATTTGTACCCGGCAGCATTAATTGTCCCGGAACACCCTTCAATAGTTCATACTATTTTAGGATCGTGTGTTGCTATATGCTTGTGGGATTCAACCTTAAAAATTGGAGGAATTAATCATTACATGCTTCCATTTTGGAATGGACAAGGATTACCATCGCCAAAATATGGAAATATAGCTATTGAAAAACTTTATCAGAAGATTATTTCATTCGGTTCTGTACATAAAAATTTGGTAGCTAAAGTGTTTGGTGGCGGTGAAGTATTACAAAATTTTAGTCCACAATTTAATATCGGACTTAGAAATATAGATGTTGCTCACGAAATGCTGCAACAATTAAAGATACGTATTATCGCAGAGAGCACAGGAGGAAAATTGGGCCGTAAAATTATATTTAACTCAGGTACAGGTGAAGTATCACAGA
>JAHEEB010000251.1:3019-6485 GCA_024640925.1 Bacteroidota bacterium
TAATACATTTCAATAATCATGAAAAAAATTAAAGTCCTGGTTGTTGATGATTCTGCAGTTGTCAGACAAACTTTAACTGCAATTTTAAACTCTGATCCAAAAATTGAAGTAATTGGTACAGCCTCAGATCCTATTTTTGCAGCAAAAAAAATAAGTCAGCAGATGCCTGATGTTATAACTCTTGATGTTGAAATGCCCAGAATGGATGGCTTGACTTTTCTAAAAAAAATAATGAGCCAGCATCCTTTGCCAGTGGTTATCATTTCAAGTCTTACTGAAAAAGGGACGGAAACAGGTATGAAAGCTTTAGAATACGGTGCTTTGGAAATAATAACCAAACCACAGATGAACACTAAAGAATTTATTGAAGAATCAAAAATAAGAATTTGTGATGCTGTGAAAGCTGCATCAATGGCAAGAATCAGCAGAAGAGCCGTAATTACCCCTTCCCCTTTTACTGTTCAGCCTAAGTATTCGGCCGATGCTATACTTCCTCCATCAAACGATTACAGTATGATTAAAACCACGGATATTGTGATTGCGGTTGGAGCATCCACAGGAGGAACCGAAGCACTTCGGGTATTTTTAGAGGCATTACCCGTTGATATACCAGGAATTGTTATTGTTCAACATATGCCAGAGAACTTTACACGCTCTTTTGCCGAACGACTTAACAGTATTTGTAAAATTACTGTTAAGGAAGCTCAAAACGGCGATACTGTTACCCGTGGCAAAGCACTGATTGCACCTGGGAACCATCATATGTTGCTTAAACGATCAGGCGCAAAGTACTATGTGGAAATAACCCAGGGACAATTAGTTAACCGACACCGCCCCAGTGTTGATGTGTTATTCCGCTCAACAGCCAGGTTTGCAGGGAAAAACGCCATAGGAATAATAATGACCGGAATGGGCGACGATGGTGCTCGTGGTTTACTTGAAATGAAAGATGCAGGTGCACATACAATTGCCCAGGATGAACAATCGTGCGTTGTTTTTGGTATGCCAAAAGAAGCTATTGCATTAGATGCGGCAAAGAAAATATTGCCCCTGGAAAAGATAGCTTCTTCAATCATTTTACATAACCAACAAATTTAAATCAAAATATACTATTAGTAACTATATCAAAATAGATATGTCTAACGATAATTTTTTAGATAGTAAAGTATTTCTCTAACCCAAAATCCAACAAAAAAAAATAATACTATACTTTGCAAACAGTTGACTTAATAACATTTACTGGTTTAACTTTTGTGCTATTGCTGTGTAACACAGGCTTGTGACTTTCAAAAAGACAAGAAATATGAATGTACTCTTACAAGGGTAAATAAAGCACTTGAGATAAATCGGGAAGTGCATGTTAGCAAAGTTTCTTGGAATTTTAACCTATTTAATAAATATTTAACTATATTTATTCAGTATACCATTAAATTAACCTAAGGCATGAAAGTTGAAATCAGAAGTAGAAATCGCTGGCCGGTTATTATAGCGTTAGTTTTTACCCTTTTTATTCTTTTTGTAGGAATTGTTTTTAGTTTAACGAACCAAAAAGACAGTGTTATTACGTTTAGAGAAATTATTCTTTTGATCTTAAAAAATAATTATTTGTGGATTTTAAGTTCTCTGGTAATAATAGTTCCAACTGTAGTTTTTTTCTATTTTGGTTACCAAAACAAATATATTGCCAACCTCGAAACTAAATTAAAAACTCAAAATAAAAAGGAAAAATCTCTGGGTTATTACATAGATCAGTTAATACATGAAAACTATCAGACAGAATTGTCTGGCCTTGATGAAAAAGATACACTTGCAAAATCTCTTATTGATTTAAGAAACACCCTAAAAAACAATAAGGAACTTGTTGAAAAACAGCGCAAAGAGGACGAAAACAGAAACTGGCATGCGGAAGGACATGCAAAATTTGGTGAAATACTAAGGAACAATAACGATTTTGAAAAACTTGCATTCAACGTTATTAAAGAATTGACAACATATGTTGATGCCATTCAGGGAGGTTTTTTTCACCTGGATGAAGATTCTGAGACAAAATGCTTTGATCTGATTGCCTTTTATGCCTATGGCAGAAAAAAATATTCTGATAGAAAAGCTCCCTGGGGCAAAGGATTAATAGGGACTGCAGCACTCGAGAAAAAATTAATCCATATGGAAAATCTTCCAGAAGGCTATGTTTCTGTTACATCCGGTTTAGGACAAACTAATCCCAAACAAATTGTTGTAGCCCCTCTGGTATCTGAAAATAATTTATTCGGAGTTTTAGAAATTGCCTCTCTCAATAAATTTACAAAGGATCACTTAAAGTTTATTGAAAAAGTTGCCGAAAGCACTGCCGCAACTATTTCAACAGTCAGGATGAATTTACGTACAGCACAACTGTTAAAAGCGTCTAAGGAGCAAGCCCAGACTCTTTCTTCGCAAGAGGAAGAAATGAGACAGAACATGGAAGAACTTATCACTACTCAAGAAGAAGCTGCAAGACAAGCAGAACGATTTATGAGACTGGAAAATACAGTAAACCATACCATGATTCGTGCTGAATATAATATGAATGGTACTCTGATTTATGCCAATACAAACTTCCTTAGAAAATTAGAATATACCTCAAATTCGCAAGTTGAAGGTAAAAATATATCCTTGTTTATCTCCAGAAAGGATGAAGAATGGTTTCAGAATATCTGGAGCGATTTAGCAGGAGGTGGAAAACACTTTGAAGGGTATATGAAGCATGTAACAAAGTCTGGTAAAGATTTGTGGACTTTGGCTACATATACCTGCATCAGAAACAATGAAGGAGAACCAGAAAGAGTATTGTTTCTTGCTCTGGATACAACAGAACAAAAGAAACTTAGTCTAAATCTTGAGGGCTTTATGGATGCCGTAAACCGGTCAAGCCTGAAAATTGAATTTGATATAAATGGGAATATTCGTACATATAGTGATACCTTTTTATTTGTCTTTAAATATGGAGAAAAAGAGATTACCGGCCTGAATGTCTTTGATTTAATTGATCCACTCGAACTTGAAAACTTTAATAAAAAGTGGGAAAATATTGTAAATGGTATGAACTTCGAAGGTCAGTTTAAAGTAAGAACCAAAGAAGAAAAGGAAAGTTGGATTCAGGGGGCTTTCAGCACTGTTTTTAATATGTATTCCGAAGTTGAAAAGGTTATTTTTATCGGCCATGATATTACCAATCAAAAGCTAATGGAGATAGAATTCAAAAACCAAAACGAAATATTAAAAAAACAAGAGAAGCTGTTACGAGAATCTGAAAAAGAGCTAAACCGTAAACTTAAAGAGGCAAAACTCGAGATGCAGGAACAGTTCAAGGAAATTGAACGGATAAAAATAAGAAATGAACGTACTCTTGAAGGTGCCCTTGATGCCATTATACAAACTTCTAACGACAGTAAAATTATTTTTTATAACAAGGCTTCCGAACACTTAC
>JAHEEB010000252.1 GCA_024640925.1 Bacteroidota bacterium
TTTGCTTTATAATGTTTATTTTTCGTTTTTTAGTAACATTTTCTTTTTAAATAGGTTTCATATTACTAATATATAAAGAAGTTGATAGTAAGCTACTTGTTGACTTAATCAAGGTTCGATTACTTAAATAATTATAAATGGCTAACAGGCTTTTTATTATATATTTTGATTGTTTTTCGCTTATAATTTCTTAGGGATACTAATTTTGTTTTTCGACTATTCTGGATACCTGTAATACGTTACCTTGCTAATATTTATTGTTTTAGCCAATTCTGGAACGTTTTCTATTTTCTAGGATAAAGTGGTAAACAATCCAGGGCTTCTTTTGGGCTTCGTGTGTTAATCTCGGTTTCTTACCTCCAATACTTCCTTTTTCTAAGGAAGCCTTCAAACAGGCTAAAATTATTCTCTTACTAATTCCCTTTCAAATTGTTAATGTTAATTCTGCATAAGCAAAAGACCAAGAAAATTAAAAATAAAAATTTTAGGGTGACGCATTGTCAATGTCAGGGTATATACTATCCATTTTCAACATATACCCTTTTAAGATCATTTCTAAATCATCACTATTATATTCAGATGTAAATCCTCGATCTTCAATTTCTTCCTTAATCATATTTACAAAAAGATGTGTAAGTTTGTTCTGAATTATATGAATTGTGTCACGAAGTGATTTATTATTCAAACTAAATATGGCAATATAGTCACCTATAGGAACATCGTCTGCAATCCATTCATCTTGAGTTTTAGCGCTATAAACACCTAAATGTGGAATTGAAATTGTAATTGAAACTGGCAAAGATTGTATTTTGATTTTTCCTACTTTCAAATCCATTTGTTGTTGACCTTCGTTACCTAGTTGAGAAATTTTAATTTTTGGTATAAAAGGTTTTACTTTATAGATATAAACTTCACCAAGTTTAATATTAATCGTTTCTTCTTGAGGATTAAATCCGTTTTTTACTACTTTAATAGTAGAAGTACCTGGTGATACATTTTCTATTATAATCCCATTATAATCTGAAGAAGTTTTACCTTTGTATTCATCATTTATAAATACTGAAATTTCTGGTTCAGAAATAACTTGAATATACGTTGTTTGGCCAATAATAATTGAAGTATTTATTGTTATAAATGTAGATAATGCTAAAATACTTTTTAAAAAATGCATTTTATTTATAATAATAAACATAAAATATTTACTAAAGTAAGATTTTTAATCTTTATTTCAAAGTTTTATTTTTGGTTTTTATCATAAAAAATTAAAAATCATAAGGTTGACATACCACTCACAAAAGTCTCTACAAAAAGTAGAATCTTTTTTAAAATTCTGTCCCCAGTAACTTTTCTTTCCAAAAGTGTTGGTTTTTCCCCTTCGATTAAGTCCAATACTTCATCCCTCAGTGGTTCTCTTTCAGAAAATAGAAAATGCTCAATTATTTTTTCTGTTTTTTCAATAGATAAATTTTCTTCTTCACAAAGCTTTCTAAATGTCTCTTTCTGCTCCTTATTACAAAACTTTTCAAATGCCTCTCCAATATCATCAGACTCCGGAAGATGTGGCAAGTTCTCTTCTATAAATTTTTCAATTAATTCCCGTTTGCTCCTTAACTGCGCTTCTGTAGATAATAAATCGATTATTTCCTTTTTCTTCCTTTCCTGATCAGCCTTCTTAGCATTCTTTAGATTTGCCAGTAGCTTTAAAATATAGGAAACATTTATTTCATCCCTGTGTATAAGCTCCAGCTCAAAATCTACATCATCTAGTATCGATACTTTTTCCTTTTTATGATCCGTCCTAACTTTATCATATAAATCCAGATACTTGCTCTTATAATCTTCAAATAACTGTTCTTCCATCTGTAAATCTTCCCAAGAGAAGTCTGCAAAAGTTGAAAGAACATTCTTTAGTCTCATAATATCTCGAAATGCCTTAACAAACTCCAGCTCCTTTTCTTCACTCTCTAAATCATTTACACTATCTACCGTTGGTGCAACTTTCAAAAGTTCTTTAAATGCTAGGTTAAACTTATTTACATATTCTTCATAAGGCGCAATTATGATGATTTCTTTTGCCTCCTTGTTGGAAAAAAGTGTTATCGCTTCATCTGTGGCCTTTTTTAAGTTTCGGAATACCATAATGTTCCCTTGGGACTTTTGTTCGTTTAAAACACGGTTTGTGCGTGAATAGGCTTGAATCAATCCGTGATATTTAAGGTTCTTGTCAACATAAAGAGTATTCACAAGCTTTGCATCAAATCCCGTTAAAAACATATTTACAACAAGTAATATATCAACCCTGTCTTTCTCCAGAGCATCTTTCCTTTCCCTGTCTTTTATCCTCTTTGATATATCATTGTAATAATTGTAAAAAGATTCACTATCCCTCGTTGAAAAGCTTGTTCCATACATTTTGTTGTAATGGCAAATAAATTCATCGAGCTTCTCACGGCTATGGGCCTCTGAAGAAGAAAGTTCCGTGGGCTCATCAAAAGAAAAATCATCTCCCATCAGCCCATCTGCCTCCTTGTCAACTTCATTCGAGGTATAACTAAAAATAGTCACAATCCTAAGGTCATGCTCCCCGGCTTCCTTTTTAGCCTGGAACAGATCATAATATTTAATCAGTGTCTCAATACTGTTTACACAAAAAATAGCCGTAAAATCCTTTCTGTAAGTTTTGCGGTCATGGTTTGCCAAAATATAATCAGTAATCTTTTCCAATCTCACAGGGGATTCCATCAGCTCCCTGGTATCGATGGCCTCAACTTCAATATCAAGATTAGTCTTGCTTTGCTCTTTTTCCTTATACCTTCCGATATATTCAATGGAGAATTTTAAAACATTTTCATCCTTTATTGCGTCGGTTATAACGTATTTATGTAAACAATCTCCAAAAATCTCACGTGTGGTATGCTTTCCATGAATTCCACGTACTGAATTATCCACAAAAATCGGAGTGCCGGTAAATCCGAACATTTGGGTATTTTCAAAAAACGATTTTATTCTTTTGTGTGTTTCTCCAAACTGCGACCGGTGGCACTCATCAAAAATAAAAATGATTCTTTCATTTTTTAGCTTTTCCATTCGGCCGAGGTATTTCTTTTTTGAAATAGCAGTATTTAGCTTCTGGATAGTTGTAACAATTAGTTTTGTATCATCTAAAAATTGCCGTACCAAGGCTTGTGTATTGTCGGTACCATCAATACTACCTTTGCTGAAGCTGTTAAATTCCTTTGTGGTTTGATAATCGAGGTCTTTACGATCAACGACAAAAACAACCTTTTTAATCTGAGGGATTCCTATGAGGATCTGGCTGGCTTTAAAAGAAGTAAGGGTTTTACCCGAACCGGTTGTATGCCAGATATACCCGTTTTTGTTCGAGATTTTTACCCGTTCAATAAGCGCTTCAACTGCAAAATACTGGTATGGACGAAGTACCATGAGGACCTTATTAGCCTCGCTCAGTACAACGTATTTGCAAATCATCTTGGAGATATGGCAGGTATCTAAAAAGCAAAATGTGAACTGTTCAAGGTTGGTAATAAGCTTATTGTTTTCATCGCTCCAGTAAAAGGTTTGTTTGAATGATTGAAATCGGTTATTTGCGTAATACTTTGTGTTTACTCCGTTGCTTATAATAAAAATCTGTACATATTGAAAAAGTCCAATGGAGCTACCAAAAGAATGCCGTTGGTAGCGGTTTATCTGGTTAAATGCTTCTTTTAATTCAATGCCCCGGCGTTTAAGTTCAATCTGGACAAGTGGTAGGCCATTTATAAGAATTGTAACATCATAGCGGTTCTTATAGGTTCCTTCAATAGTTACCTGCCGGGTAACCTGGAACAAGTTTTGGCACCAGTTTTCCTGGTCAATAAATTCAAAATAGAGGCTATCGCCATTCTCTTTAGTTATATGCTGTTTTTCCCGTAATGTTTTAGCTTTATCAAATACAGAGCCTTTGCTAAGGATATTTATTACCCGGTCAAATTCTTTTTCCGAAAAATAAATTTTATTGTGCTTTTCAAGTTGTGATTTAAGGTTTTTAAGTAAATCTGATTCATTGTCGATTGCTATAAAAGAATATTCCATCTTTTGTAGCTGGATGATAAGGTTATCTTCTAATATGAGTTCGGGCTCCCTGGACATAATCTATTTCAAAATATTGTATATTATATTTGCAATAAATGAAGCTGCACTTATGAAAAGAGCCCAACTTGCGAACCTGATCGCTTTTCTTGCTTGGGCTGCAGATTGTTTTTGACTGCTGATGGAAAGATAGGTAGAAAATCCTTGAGATGATACTTTAACTGTATCACTACCTTCAATCTTAATAAAATTAAGCTCTTCTAATTGAGGGTAAATAGAATTGCCTTGAGTAATTTTAAATTTATTAAATAAATCTGCTTTTGAAACTAAATCATTTTCAACACATTCCTTAAGAACTTGATAATACAATTCGGGTTGGTTCAAGGAGGTAATAGTTTTCTTCTTTTTCATTTTATACAAACATTTTTTGTAATAATCCTTTTTTCCACTTCTCCATTTTTTCTATCTGGTTTGAACAATGGTTTATTTTTTCATCGATGGCAGAAAGGAAATTGGCAATTTTGATTTGTTCATTCATGTAGGGTAAATGAACTGGAAATGTTTTATATTCTTCAGCATTTATACCAGGTTGTCCAGACCGCATAGACATCGTCAAAACCCATTTATTGTATGATTCTAAGAATGTTTGAATAAATATAAAATATGGATTAGCATTGACTATTGAAAACTTAATTAAGAAACCAGCAAATACTAAATTACCATCATTTATATTATAAAGATAAGTTTTCCCTACACTTGCTCCTGTTCTTGCAAAAACAATATCTCCTTCTTTTAATTTATACTTTTCTTCAATTTCGCAATCGGGGGAAGATAAAGGATTAGGTATAAATCTTCGTGAATTTTCATCAATATCTGTAATCCTAATATATTTATTTTCTCCATCATATGGAATTGCTGCGGCATTCATTCCATAAAGAATATTATCTGCCACCTCTCCTAACTTTTTCTCCTCCCACTCTGGAAACTCCTTTCCATTCTCATCCTTAAACCTTATCTCTTTATAAAATATTTTTTGCATTACCCCTTTTTTGTAACTTTCTAAAAGGGTTTTCTTTTTTTTAAGCTGGGTAAGTTTGTCGTCAACTGAGGAAAGAAAGTTGGCGATTTTGGTTTGTTCGGGGAGTGAGGGGATTGAAAATTGAAAATCTTTTAATGATTTACTATCTATATTTTGAAATGTTGAACCTGTTGTAAATGATAAAATTCTTTCAAGATTCTTTATCAATATTAACTCAATGAAGACAGAAGTACTTTTTTCATTTGCTCTAATCGCTGCTACACCTCTTCCAATGCAATATCTATCATTTGCAATATTCATTCTTCCTGTAGTACTTCCTCTTACACAAAACAATACATCTTTATCTTGACAATACTTACTTGGTTTTGAAGTCCATTTTATTTTAACAGGATATTTTTCAGTAAACTCAACTGGTCCATTTATTAATGGAATCCCGATGCCTTCAGTATTATATGAATCTCCATCAGGAGATTGTCCCATAATTATTTCTGCTAATTTCCCCAATGTCTTCTCTTCCCATTCCCCCTCAAACCCAGGAAATCTTAATTCCGGTATACTTTTTTGCTTTTCCATACCTTAAAATGGGGTTGAGATATTTAACTCCTTACAAAACCCTACTATGACCTTATCCGTTTCTGTCATTTGCTTTTCAAGGTCTTTTAACTCACCTGCTATGGCATTTATATCAATACTTTCTTCTGCCTCAAACGTGTCAACATAGCGAGGAATGTTTAAATTATAATCGTTTTCGGCAATTTCTTTAAGGCTCGCCCTCTTGCTGTATTTTTCTTCTTCGCTGCGGTTGCGGTAGGTTGCAACAATTTTTTCAATGTGTTCTTCCCTTAAAATATTCTGTGTTTTTACCTTATCAAACCCCTGGCTTGCATCTATAAACAAAATATCATCAGGGTTCTCCCGGCATTTTTTAAATACCAGAATACAGGTGGGTATGCTGGTTCCATAAAAAACATTGGCAGGAAGGCCAATTACAGCATCCAGATAGTTCTTTTCTTCAATCAGGTATTTCCGTATGTGCTGTTCAGCTCCTCCCCGAAATAATACACCATGTGGCAAAACAATGGCCATTGTACCGTTTTCAGCCAAATGGTAAATCATATGTTGTACAAAAGCAAAATCCGCTTTGCTCGATGGCGCCAGCTTGCCATATTGGCTAAAGCGGTCATCTGACATAAAAAGAGGGCTTGCACTCCACTGCGCAGAGAAAGGTGGATTAGCAACAATGGCCTCAAATTGCTTTCCTATATGCTGGGGGTGCTCCAGTGTATCCTCTTGCCGGACATCAAATTTCCGGTAATGCACATCATGAAGTATCATATTCATCCGACACAGGT
>JAHEEB010000253.1 GCA_024640925.1 Bacteroidota bacterium
TTTTTTGGAGAAAATGAGTACTATAAAATTTGAGATTAAAAGTAAAATCAGATAATAGTTGACCCATACACCCAATAAGGCAATTATCGAATAGATTAACCTTTGTTTTCGGTTAGGATCGTTCAACAGATAATTCTTGTAGAATAAGAACAGTATTAAAATAGACATAAACAACATTAGCCCATAACCTCTTATTTCAAGAGAAGCCCATATTGTAGCCGGATTAAAAGCAAACAATGCGGTAAATACAAGAACATATTTATCAGTAAATAATCTTGCTAGTTTTTCAAAATAAATAATGGAGAAACAGGCAATTAAAATAGAAAGTAAACGTAACCATATGACAGAACTGCCAACAAATCTCCAAATCTTAAGTAAAAGAAAATACAAAGGTGGTTGAAGTTCGAATTTTAAGGCTATATGAGGTATATCGATAAGTTTATGAGAAGTAGTAAGCAAGGAATAACCCTCATCAGTCCAAATTTCCCTATTTGAACCAATTAATAAAGTTACACTAACGAATAACAATAAAATAGCTAATAGTAGATATTGTCTCTTACTCACTGTTTTTTTTCTCGAGTTTTAATGAAGTTGAACCCAAATGAAAAAGTTCTTCAAAATATCTTTTGCTTTGCAATGACATAAATCCCAGGCTTAAAAATTGAATAGCAACAACAAATGTAAATCCTCCAACAAAAAATGCATGAGGCCTGTCCCGGAATACTTTAGCTACGGCATAGGAAAATCTGTCGTCAATAAAGTTAACATCAATATTTAATGTTGGCATTACATGAATAGTATGAAGAAAAATCCAGGCAATAATATACAATGATAAAATAGATGTAATAAGTCCTACTCCAAGAAAGAAAATATATGGTCTGAAAATAAAACCTGTCATTAATCCGGAAAATACACCCTTCATAACATGCATATTTGACTTTCGCTTTCCCTTCATCTTGTTTTGTTCGGTCCAATCTAAATGAGCAGGTATCTCAATTATCCGTGCCCTTAAAATCATTGATTTATAAAGGATTTCTGGATTTATCTCATAATCTTTTGTTTTCAGGTTAATATACTTTATAAATTCGGATCGATATGCCCTCACCATTCCGGTAAATGTATAGAATTTTTCCTGTGCTGCCAGTTTCATAAATCTGTTTACAAATTTGCTCATTAAAGCCCGCTGGAAGGGAACTGCAGTAACTTTACCACCTTTCATATAGCAGGATGCAATTACAATATCAGCACACTCGCGAATTATTGCATCAACTAGTCGTTCAATATGATCTACAGAATAGCTTAAATCAAGATCCAATACAACAATATACTCTCCTCTGGCATTCAAGAACCCCGTACGAAGGGCATGTCCGAGATTCTTGTTAACAAAATGGTGAAAAACCCTGATTTTATTGTTGTCCTTTGAAAGAGAATCAGCAAGGATTCCGGTATTATCTTTACTCCCATCATTTACAACAATAATTTCCCAATTATATTTATTCAGATTTTCAAGATATTGAACTACCTTATTCGTATTATTAACAATAATAGATTCTTCGTTGTATGCGGGCAATACAATCGATATGAATGGTTTACTCTCGTTCATCGTTTCTTTTGGTTATTATTTCTTTTGTAAGCATGTATGCTACAAACCTATGGCCTTCTCTATTCCAATGCCAGGATTCTTCAAAATAAACAGGCTGGTTTGGATAGTTTTTCAGTAAATCTTTAGTATCTAGTAAATTTATATCATGTTTTTCACATAATAAATATATTATTTTATGTGATAATTCTAAATTATACTTATTTGTATCATAAATGTTTTCGTTTTGGGGATAATATTCAATATGTTCCTCCGATGAAACCTCAATTTGTCCAGGAACATACAGCAGCCAAATATCGGTATTATTTTTATTACAAATTGTTTTTACTTCTTGAAAATATGTATCGAGTTTGTTTATAACCGTATCAGAATAATATTCGGAATCCTTTCTATAAAGATTTAGCAGAGATTTATTGTAATTATACTGATGATCTATTCTTCCGGATACCTTTCTTAAAAGTTTCTCGAAATGAAGTACTATTTGACTATATCCAAAAAATTTTAATCGTTTAGATTCTTGCCGACCAAAACCAATATTTTCAAGTCTTTGTTTTGCATTTATATTTACTTCCAAAAACTCATTGATAAAAAATTCATTAATAATCAAGTCGGGTTTAATAGTGTCAATATAATTCTTTATTTGAGCAAGCATTTCGTTTGGACCATAACCAGTTACTCCACCATTTATTACCTGAATATTTTTGCCTTTTAACGAATCTTTCAACTCTTTCTCAAGAATTGAGGGGTATGAATAGGAATATTCAACACCTTCGGGCATTGAAAATGCATCGCCAACAATAAAAATACGATATATTGAGGTGTCTTTTTTTGTCAGATCAATGTTGGGCGAAGTAAACCCCATGTTATTTGTCCTTAGAAAATAATCGTAATTATTGTATTTAAGGTGTGTTGTTTTGTTCGGAATTAATGAGTAAACAGTTCTTTTATCAGGCTGTAAAGCTGGTATTTCGCCCCATATTGAAATTTCCATTGGGTTGCTTTTTCGGAAATAACTTTCTATTGAAATAAAAAATGCAACTATTAGTATAATGGATATAATTATAGTAACTAAAGGTTTTAAAAGGATTCGCAAACAATAAAATAAAACAATTCCTAATAATAAAGCTATAGAAACAGCCTGTATCCATTCACCTGGCAATAATGAATAAAAAACAGAACAAACTATAAAAAACAGAACAAATATCGGATGCTCTATTTTTTTATACTTATTGTATGATACAACAAGAAAAACCACAAGCATAAAAAGATAAAACATAGCCAGCAAGTTAATATATGGGGAAATAACCCGCCGAAGAACAAGAGAGGCTGTATTACCCAAAATAATTATCAAGGTCATTAAATAAATTGATAGTATTACTATCTTATTTATAATAAATGGCTCAATTCGATTATAGTTATCAGCAAAAATTTTAATACTATGATTTACCAGTTTTTCAATAACATAACCAACAGGGAAACACATGATCAATACAGATAGTATGACAAGAACTTTAGGCATACCATGTAAATTGTTACCAAAATAATAAATAAATGGCTGATGAAGTAAAAAAACACTAAATGAGTTTTTACCAATAAAAAGCAGAATTTTTTTTGTTGAACTTATACCTTCTGTAATTTTATATATACTATAAAATATTCCTGAGAGACCTAATGTAATTAACATATTTGAAAAAAGACTTCCGACATAGGTCCATGAACAAACAAAACCACTACAATAAAATACCAGTGAGAAAAGAAATATCTTAATAGGTTTATTTAAAAGCACCTCAAAATCAGGCTGTGAAGCTAAAATCTTTGCAAAAACCATACCCACAGTAAACTCAAACAAACGTGTACCTGCAAATATACCGGTCATCCAATAATAAAGGTTATTTGAATAGGATATGTTTAATAGTCCGGCTAGCCTTGAAATTATTGTTATAGAAATAGTAAGCACAACAAAAAATGGAATACTCCTGTTTATTAACACCTTAAAAAGCAAAGGAAACACAATATATAATTGAATAATAAGCCAGATAAACCACCATGAAGGGTTTATATAGAAAAACAAAGAATCAGTAAATCTCAAACCCATTAAACTTAATAGGACTTTGGGTGAGAAGATATTTATATTGGCAGGACTATGAACTAAAAGTGCAAAAACCAATACAATTAGGTGAATTGTAATATATAGAGGAAATATTCTAATTAACTTGGTACGATAAAAGTTCCCTGCGGTTTTTTCATTTCGCAACTGGCTCCAGGTAAGTGCAAAGCCACTCAACAAAATAAAGACTCCCGGCCCCATATCTCCAAGCCATCCAAGAAACCTTACCCCAACTGCAAATAAGTTATTGCCATCAGGAAAAATGTGAGAGATTCGATCTAAAAATGGAGGCCAATCATACGAAGGATTAGAAAACCATGGTCCTGGGCCAAATACTTCAACAAAATGATTTAATAAAATTCCAAGGATGGCCCAAGCTTTCAAACCATCTACCCAATCGAATCTTGAAGTATTAATCCTGGATTCAGCCATTTTAAAGGTAAATCAATGCTGATCTTGAATGTATTTTAAACAGAAATTATTCATCCCTACTAATTTATATCTTTTCTTTAGAGCTTTTATAACAGTTTTAAAAACTTTCACCTTTCTGTCACTTGAAATATTCATTCCAGGGAAAAATGCAAGTTCTTTTACCTGATCCCCTCCAATCAGGTCAAGAGGATGAAGTAAGAAACTTGGACGTGTGCGTGTAATCCGGCACATAAAAAGAGCTATATAAAGATATATCTTCATTAGTATTATGGAAATTCCACTCAAATAAAGAAGATAACTGAGGTGAAAAGGAACCTTAAATACCGGTATTGTTGTAACAGGTATCTCGAGTATTTTTTTTCCACTTTTAAGTCTATGATAATAAGGTTTTAAACTTCTAAAACCTTCCTTGAAAGAACCAAAAAGTTCTTTTCTTTCTTTCTTCTCTTCTTTTGATAAATCTGACTTCCAAAAATAATAGAGCCTGGCTAATGGTCCTATGTATGTTGGCAGCGTTGAGGCGTCGAATTTATAATCTTTTTCTGCGAGTACTTCAAGCAAATCCTGACTCCAACTAAATCCGGGGCCCCTGAAACCAAAAGGCTTCTGACCTGTAGCCCTTATAATTGCTTCTTCGGCCTGGTTAATTTCTTTTTCAATTTCAGTTTTTGAGTATGTTTGCAACCATGATTCGTGATGATAAGAATGGTTCCCTATCTCATGTCCACTATCGCTTATCATTTTCAGGTAGGGCAGATTACCTGGATTATCGGCATCTTTTCCAACAATAAAAAAAGTGATTTTCAATTCTAATTCGTCCAATACTTTTAATACGTGCGGTATAAATATGTTAAGATAGCTTGGGTAATTGTCCCAACCTATGTCGCCATGTATCTTCATATACGACCACTGATTATCAAGATCAAGCGATATTGAAGCAATTTTTTTGTTCATTTTCCGGGTGTTCCTTTTTATAAATAGAATAAAAAATATCAATTGGAGGATAAGTAATAAAAAAGTCCTTATTACCTAAAATAATTTTAAGGAAGCGGCATAAAAATTTAAAAACAGGGAATTTATTGGTTAATATCGAAATGGCATGTTTAAAACTGATTCTTTTCTTTGGTCTGCCTTGTCTTATTAACTTAAATCCATATTGGTTAATTTTCTGGTTCAAACATTTTTTTGTAAACCAGTTTATTACACTTGGGGGGCTGTATTCTTGCCATTTTCGACCCTGGAACCTGGCAGCAAGGCTTCCTCTGTCCCAACATTCGACAAGCAATAGCCCTTTGTTTTTTATAATTTTTGAAATATTTTGAAGTGCCAAATCCAGATTAAAAACATGCCCGATAACTTGTATAAGTGAGACAAGATCATATTGTTCATCGGTATTTATATTTTCAATATATCCGCATTTCATATCAAGTCTTAACTGGTCTCTTCCATAATCAACCATATGTTGGTTTGGCTCAAGTCCTGTGCATTCCCATCCGGAATTTTTAAAACCTAACATAATAAACCCTGCTGCAGCGCCAACATCAAGCATTCTTCCGGGAGGTGAATATTTACTGATTATCTTTGAGTACCAGTATCCATGCTCAATTAAAATTTCTTGCTCAAGTAAATAATCAGGATACCCATCCTTGCCATCAGTAAAATAAGAATCGGAATATACCTGGGATAAATGCAATGGCTCATTTGTATTTAACTCACAGAAACGGTAATGACAAATATCACATTCAAAAATATCGTAAAAACAAACGAACAGTTTTTTTTACATGTACTAAAATCGTTGCACGCCATAAATCAGCTAATAAAACTAGTTATCCTCTTCGCAATATCAATAGTTTCATTAACATTTAAGGTTCCATTGGTTATTAATGCTGAATTACCGTAATAAATTCCCTGTTGCTTACTTTTAATGTCTGGTAGTTTAGATGAATAGCCCAGAGTACTTAAAGCAAAAACGCTTCTTGCTTTGGCAGTTTTCATCTCCAGAAAGTCGTCAGACGACAGATGAGGATACATCTTAAGGATAGTCTCCTTAAAAGTTGAATGTATTTGTTCATCAGGAGTTTCAAAAATAGGATCATCCACACTAACATATTTTGGAAGATATATTAGTGATTTATCATCAAAGTTTTTCTTATCAACTAATGCAGTCATCTCAATAATTCCTGTAAACGGGATATTATCTTCGGTTATGTTCGTTACATAATACGGAGAAATTGGCTTTTTTAACAATGCAGATGTACAAGAAACACCCAGATATTTTATTGTCCTGTGTTTTTCTGCTTCTTCTCGAGGCATTTCAGGCCAAATCTTAAGAATGA
>JAHEEB010000992.1 GCA_024640925.1 Bacteroidota bacterium
AATCACCTAAATAATATTTTCAACTAACTGTTTATATGTTACTTATGTGTTATTCGGTGACCTAAAGATAAAATAAAAAATAGGTCACCGAATAGGTCACATATTTGTTAGAAATATTAATATCGATTAAGTATTGAAAAAAATAAAAAAGCCCGTAAAATCTAAGATTTACGGGCTTTAACTTTTATTATTTTCATAATTTGTGGTCCCATTAGGGAGCACTTTGATGTACTCTTCCCTTTTCATATTAAAAATCTGGATTTCCTAACTACGATTAGTCGTTAGATATTTTCTATCGACTAATTAAGCTTTGAATTAGATCACTAGTGAAAATTTTACTTATTATGTGTTGTTCTAACAATAACATTCTGTTCGAATTCCTCGTCAATTATATACTGTTTCAGCCTTAAATAATGGGCTTTATATTTGATATAATGATTACCCTTTTCAAATTCCCAATAGACATTTCTTGCTTTGTGTATCTTTCCAATACAAGCTTCGAAGATTAAAGAATAACTAATACCTGTTATCCGTTCAGCCTCCAATATACTGTTAAATCTTACGCTTCTGTCAGCAAAATGACCAATTACTGGAATATTGAAGCGTTTATAGTTTCTTTTTTTTGCAATCTGCTTGTTCATGCTGAAAGACTTTTAGTCAGTTGAACGAATTGAAGAATTAATAGTTTCATTAAAATTAGTATAATTTTCCAAATTAATACAGTATTTATCAAAAAGTATTCATATAAAGTATGTTTGTTTCATTGATATACAACCTATTTTAATTTAGATTTTTTAATTTTTTCCTGCAGTTCTTTTATTGTTTGATTTTTGGTATTAAGCTCCTTTTTAAGTGATTCTTCCGTTTTTTTCAATTCTTTTTCTCTTTCAGCAAGCGATTTTGCAAGTTGTTCGGATGATATCTGGTTTACCTTCAATTCTGTAATATCTTTTGATATGCCAAAGGTACCAACACACTCACCCTGTTCATTTACCAGAGGCATTTTAGTGGTAGATACCCATTGTTCTTTTCCATTATCCATAATTTCATGGGCAACATCATTTATAATGCTTTTACCGGTTTTTATTATCTCCATTTCATCTTTAAAATATTTCTGTGCAGTTTCTTTTGGCTGAAAATCAAAATCTGATTTACCGATCATTTCTTCAAGATATTTTACAGGGAAAAGTGGTAACATTGATTTACTGATTCGGATGAATTTGCTGTCTTTATCTTTAAAATAAATATAGTCGGGCAGATTATTCATAATTGCATCTAAAAGTGTCTTTTCTTTCAAGAGCTCATCTTGCATACTTTTATTCTTTTCGATTTGCAGCTCAAGATTTTCCTGCACGGTTTGCATCTCTTCAAGATTCTGCCTGAGCTCTTCTTCCTGACTTAGAAGCATTTCGTTTTTTTCTTTCAGTTCATTCTCCGATTTAACCTGTTCAGTTATATCTTTCGAAATACCAAATGTTCCAACTATTTTATCCTTATCATTTCTTAAAGGCATTTTTGTTGTACTAACATAAGAAACTGTCCCATCTTTCTTTATTTCTTTCTCTACCAGGTTAATAATTGGTTTACCTGTCTTTATAATATTCTGTTCATCTTCATATGCAGGCATGGCATGATCTCTATCAAAGAAATCAAAATCAGATTTCCCTACAATATCCTTGGGACTGTTAAAACCAAATACTTTAGCATGAGACTGACTGTTTTTAATAAATTTGCTGTCTAAATCTTTAAAATAGATGTATTCCGGAATCGAATTCATTAATGCATCCATAAGAGATTTTTCTTTTGAAAGCTCCTCTTGCATTTTCTGGTTTTCATCAATTTTAGCCTGGAGATTTTCCTGAACTGTTTGCATTTCTTCGAGGTTCTGTCTTAGTTCCTCTTCTTGTGCCATCAGTTCTTCGTTTCTCTGTTTAATCTCCATTTCCATATTGACTATATCAGAAACATCTTTCGAAATACCAAATGTTCCAACTATTTTATCATTTTCGTCCCTCAAAGGCATTTTTGTTGTACTTACATAAGAAATGGTTCCATCTTTCCTAACCTCTTTCTCAATAAGGTTTATTATTGGTTTACCTGTCTTTATAATATTCTGTTCGTCTTCGTAAGCCGGTCTTGCGTGTTCTTCATCAAAGAAATCGAAGTCTGATTTGCCTTCAATTTCTTTTGGACTGTTATAACCAAATATTTTAGCATGCGACTGGCTGTTTTTAATGAATTTACTATCCAGATCTTTGAAATAAATAAATTCTGGTATTGTATTCATTAATGTATCCATAAGAGATTTTTCCTTTGAAAGTTCTGCCTGAATTTTCTCGTTCTCTTCAATTTTAGCCTGGAGGTTTTCCTGAACTGTTTGCATCTCTTCGAGGTTTTGTCTTAGTTC